>NZ_JAAGPM010000361.1:0-886 GCF_017104865.1 Burkholderia sp. Ac-20349 | reverse complement strand
TCGTCAATATCAACACCGCGCTGCCGCACGCGCAGGACCCCAGCAAGGCCGAGTACACCCAATTGGTGAAGGTCTCCATGGCGTACCGCAAGATCACCTGGACTCATGCGATCGCCGGTACCGAGGCGTCGGACGACTGGCGCAAGCCGCAGGAAGCCTAAGTTCGGACGATCCGAGCGACCGGTGCATACGCCGGTCGCTCGGCGCACGTGTAGATCGGCGGCTCGATCATGGACCGGTAAGGAATGCTTGTGATGATGTCATCCGATCTGCGTTTTACCTTCACTGCTGGCGACGAGTCGTTTGAGGTCGTCGAGTTCACGCTGCGTGAGGGGTTGTCCGAGACCTTTCGCCTGGAGATCGAGCTGGCTAGTGCCAATCCGGCCATCGACTTTGGACAGGTGCTCGATCGCAACGGCCTGCTCACGATCTGGCAGGGTGGCCAGCCCGTGCGCTATGTGCATGGTGCGGTTTCGTCGTTCGTTCAGGGCGACACCGGCTTTCGGCGCACCCGCTACTCGGCGGTGGTCGAGCCGCGCCTCGCACGCCTCAAGCTCTCGTCCGACTGGCGGATCTTCCAGACCCTGAGCGTGACCGAGATCGCAGTCGCCGTGCTCAAGGCCCATGGCCTGACGATGGACTACGAGCAACGTGCGACCAACGAACACCTTGCCCGCGAGTATTGCGTGCAGGCCGGTGATACTGACTACGACTTCGTCGAACGCATCCTGCGCGAGGAAGGCTTCTTCTACGCCTTCCAGCACGGCAAAGAGGGGCACCGGTTGATTCACTGCGATCGGCTGTTCATCTTCGGCCGTCTTGACGGCGAGCCGGTGATCTACAACCCGACGCCGGGCGGCGATCAGCCACAACCCAGCCTACGGAC
>NZ_JAAGPM010000360.1:0-913 GCF_017104865.1 Burkholderia sp. Ac-20349 | reverse complement strand
GGCACGGCCTGCGGCTGGACGGTGACGACGCCGACTTCCGGCGTTTGCGGCGGCGGTGCCGATTCTTTTTTTCCGCACGCGGCCAGGAAAACGGCGGCCGTTGCAGCAGTGATTAAGCGGTATGGAACCCGTTCGACGCGCATGGAGCGACCTCTCACAAATAGACGACCTTCAATGGGAATCACCAGATCTCCTCGTGACCTGCACGCGCGGCCGGAATGCTGTCGCTTCCTGTTTGCCGCGGATGCGGTCGCGTATGTCGGGCGTGCGTTGCGCCCTGCGGAGCGTTCGTTCGTCGAACTGCTTCCGTGGAAAAAGAACCATGAGCCCGCGGCCCTGGCCGGTGCGCGTTGCCGCGACGGCCAACCGGGCCGCTAGCGCGCGGGCCGGAACGCGGCGCCGGCGAACTCGATGAAGGCGCGTGCAGCGGCCGGCAGATGCGCGGTGCGCGCATGCGCGAGCTTCAGCGTGACGGGCGCGAGCGGGCGAACCGGTGCAACGCGCACCAGCGTGCCGGCCGCCAGATCGGCGTCGACGAGATACGCGGGCAGCACCGCGGCGCCCATGCCGGCGACGGCCAGCCGCCGTGCCATCTCGAGATGGCCGACGCCCGGACTGCCGCCGGGCGTCGCATCGGGTCGAAGCGCAGCCGCATCGTCGTCGCCGGCCGCCGGCAGATCGAGCCGAACGGCCGCAATGTCCGGCCAGTCGCCCGACGCGGCCGCACCGCCGTGCGCGGCGACATAACCCGGCGCCGCGACGCGCACGGATTCGTACGCGGCCAACGTGTGCAGCGCGTGTGCCCCGGACACCGGCATGCCGTCGGTCAGGAACGCGACATCGATGGCTTCGGACGTCAGATCGACATGGGTATCGGTCAGCGTCACGGTCGGCCGCACGTCCGGAAACCGGT
>NZ_JAAGPM010000359.1:0-895 GCF_017104865.1 Burkholderia sp. Ac-20349 | reverse complement strand
GGCGCGTCGGCGTCGAGCAGCGTCGCGGCGTCGTGCACGAGCACGTCGCGCACGAGCGTCGCCGCGGCTTCGCGCGTGCCCAGTCCGCAGCCGGCCGCGATCGCGGTCATCGCGTCGAGATCGAGGCCGTCGGCCGGGTGCAGCATCAGTTCCGGGAACGGCGGGTCGTACGGCGGAGCGCCGGCGCCGAGGAAACCGACGTGCACCTTGCCGGCGCCCGCGAACAGTGCGGCGCGGGCGGCCAGGATCGGCGCGCCGCACATGCCCGTGTCGCCGCCGAGCACCGCGAGGCTGCCGAACGTGCCCTTGTGGGACGCGAACGCGCGCGCGGGCAGCGCGGCGGCGAACCGCGCGGGCGCGTTCAGCACGATGGCCGGCGCGGCGGGTGGTGCGACGTCGAGCGTTGCGACGTCGATCTCGCCGGCGAGATCCCGGCCTTCGCCGGTATAGAGGCCGGGCTTCGCGCCGATGAAGGTGAGCGTATGGGTGGCGGCGACGGCGACGCCCGCGCCGACGATCTGGCCCGTATCGCTGTCGAGCCCGCTCGGCACATCGAGCGCGAGGACGTGGCCGCCGCTGCGCGCGTGCGCGGCGATGCGCGCCGCCTGCTCGGCGAATGCACCGTCGAGCGCGCGGCCGAGACCGATGCCGAACAGCCCGTCGACGATCCACGCATAGTCGTCCAGCGAAGCCGGTGGCGTGCCCGACAGCGGCACGCCGGCTGCGCGCGCGAGGCCGAGCGCCCATTGCGCGTCGTCCGGCTTCACCGGCACCGGCATCCACGCCTGCGTCGCGACGCCAAGCTGCTGGAGGTGTGCGGCGGCAACCAGCGCGTCGCCGCCGTTGTTGCCCGGGCCGACCGCGAACCAGACGGCGCGGTCGTCGCCGGCCGCGC
>NZ_JAAGPM010000358.1:0-944 GCF_017104865.1 Burkholderia sp. Ac-20349 | reverse complement strand
ATCCGCGCGGTGCTGGAGCGTGCGGGCGTGAAGCCCGAGCAGGTCAGCGAAGTGATCATGGGCCAGGTGCTGACGGCCGGTTCCGGGCAGAACCCGGCGCGCCAGTCGCTGATCAAGGCCGGGCTGCCGACGGCCGTGCCGGGCATGACGATCAACAAGGTGTGCGGCTCGGGCCTGAAGGCCGTGATGCTGGCGGCGAACGCGATCGTCGCGGGCGACGCGGAGATCGTGATCGCGGGCGGTCAGGAGAACATGAGCGCGTCGCCGCACGTGCTGCCGGGCTCGCGCGACGGGTTCCGGATGGGCGATGCGAAGCTGGTCGACACGATGATCGTCGACGGCCTGTGGGACGTGTACAACCAGTACCACATGGGCATCACGGCGGAGAACGTCGCGAAGGAATACGGGATCACGCGCGAAGAGCAGGACGCATTCGCGGCGCTGTCGCAGAACAAGGCGGAAGCCGCACAGAAGGCCGGTCGCTTCAACGACGAGATCGTGCCGGTGGCGATTCCGCAACGCAAGGGCGAGCCGCTGCAGTTCGCCACCGATGAGTTCGTGCGTCACGGCGTGACGGCGGAATCGCTGGCCGGGCTGAAGCCGGCGTTCTCGAAGGACGGCTCGGTGACGGCGGCAAACGCGTCGGGGCTGAACGACGGCGCGGCGGCGGTGCTGGTGATGTCGGCGCAGAAGGCGGCGGCACTCGGTCTGACGCCGCTGGCGCGGATCAAGGCATACGCGAACGCGGGCGTGGATCCGAGCGTGATGGGCATGGGCCCGGTGCCGGCATCGCGCCGTGCGCTGGAGCGCGCGGGCTGGACGCCGGGCGACCTGGACCTGATGGAGATCAACGAGGCATTTGCGGCGCAGGCGCTGGCGGTGCACAAGCAGATGGGCTGGGACACGTCGAAGGTGAACGTGAACGGCGGGGCGATCGCGATCGG
>NZ_JAAGPM010000357.1:0-958 GCF_017104865.1 Burkholderia sp. Ac-20349 | reverse complement strand
AAGTGGCTAGTCTAACCGCAAGGAGGACGGTCACCACGGTAGGATTCATGACTGGGGTGAAGTCGTAACAAGGTAGCCGTATCGGAAGGTGCGGCTGGATCACCTCCTTTCCAGAGCTTCTCGCAAAGTTGAGCGCTCACGCTTATCGGCTGTAAATTTAAAGACAGACTCAGGGGTCTGTAGCTCAGTCGGTTAGAGCACCGTCTTGATAAGGCGGGGGTCGTTGGTTCGAATCCAACCAGACCCACCACCGTCTTGACTGGCGGTACACCCTGAGGAATATCTGTACATGGGGGCATAGCTCAGCTGGGAGAGCACCTGCTTTGCAAGCAGGGGGTCGTCGGTTCGATCCCGTCTGCCTCCACCAATCACCAACGCTAAGCGCTTGGTTCAGACACTGAACCGAGAATTTTGCATTGGCGATTGAGCCAGTCAGATTGATATGAGTAAAACCATATCGGCTGTCGTTCTTTAACAATCTGGAAGAAGTAAGTAATTTGGATAGCGGAAGCGTCTTGAGATGGACGTGAAAACTATCCGGGTTGTGATTGTATCGATGTATCTCAAGATGATTCGAACTCTATGTTTGACTCAATTGGAATACGGCACAAATGCGAGAACTCAACCTGTAGCGACTGTCGAGAGACAGACTCGTTATAGGGTCAAGCGAACAAGTGCATGTGGTGGATGCCTTGGCGATCACAGGCGATGAAGGACGCGGTAGCCTGCGAAAAGCTACGGGGAGCTGGCAAACAAGCTTTGATCCGTAGATGTCCGAATGGGGAAACCCACTCCTTTTGGAGTATCCATAGCTGAATACATAGGCTATGTGAAGCGAACGCGGTGAACTGAAACATCTAAGTAACCGCAGGAAAAGAAATCAACCGAGATTCCCAAAGTAGTGGCGAGCGAAATGGGATGAGCCTTGCACTCTTTATTTGTATTGTTAGCCGAACGC
>NZ_JAAGPM010000356.1:0-971 GCF_017104865.1 Burkholderia sp. Ac-20349 | reverse complement strand
CACGGCAAGAAGCGCCGCGTGTACACGCAGCGTGACCCGCTGCTCGGCGTGATCTCGGCGATCACGCCGTTCAACCACCCGATGAACCAGGTCGCGCACAAGATCGTGCCGTCGGTCGCGACCAACAACCGGATCGTCGTGAAGCCGTCGGAGAAGGTGCCGCTGTCGTGCTACCTGTTCGCGGACATCTTGTACGAAGCCGGCCTGCCGCCGCAGATGCTGCAAGTGCTCACCGGCGACCCGAAGGAGATTGCCGACGAGCTGATCACGAACCCGGCAATCGACCTCATCACGTTCACCGGCGGCGTATCAATCGGCAAGTCGATCGCGTCGCGGATGGGCTACCGGCGCGCGGTGCTCGAGCTTGGCGGCAACGATCCGATCATCGTGATGGAAGACGCCGATCTCGACGAAGCGAGCACGCTCGCGGTGTCGGGCTCGTACAAGAACTCGGGGCAGCGTTGCACCGCGATCAAGCGGATGCTCGTGCACGAGTCGGTGGCCGATCGCTTCACGGAGCTGGTGGTCGAGAAGACCCGCGCGTGGTCGTACGGCAATCCGGCCGATCCTTCGGTCGACATGGGTACGGTGATCGACGAGGCGGCCGCGAAGTTCTGCGAGCAGCAGGTGAACGACGCGATCGCACGCGGTGCGCGGCTGCTGGTCGGCAACGTCCGCGACGGCGCGCTGTATTCGCCGACGGTGATCGATCGTGTGACGCCCGACATGCCGCTCGTGAAGTACGAGACGTTCGGCCCTGTGTCGCCGATCATGCGTTTCCGCGACATCGACGAAGCGATCCGGATGTCGAACAGCACCGACTATGCACTGTCGTCGTCGGTCTGCACGAACCGCTTCGACAGCATTACGCGCTTCATCACCGAGCTGGAAGTCGGCAGCGTGAACGTGCGCGAAGTACCGGGCTACCGGCTCGAACTGACGCCGTTCGGCGGCGTGAAGGATTCGGGGCT
>NZ_JAAGPM010000355.1:0-984 GCF_017104865.1 Burkholderia sp. Ac-20349 | reverse complement strand
CACGGTGACCCCGTGCGCCTGTCGCCGCAGATGCAGCGCGAAGCGTTTGCATCGCGCCGTTTTCCCGTCGAGGTGACCGTGCTCGACGTGCGTGCCGCGTGGCTGAAGATCGAAGACAAGGACGGTTACTCGATCGACATCGGCGCGACCGACGCGGCGCTGCGCCCGGCCGTCCAGCGGATGCTCGACCGGCTGGCCGCGCGCACGCCGATCGCCGGGCCGGTGGCGGATGCCGAAGCCGACGCGGCGCTGTTCGCGCTCGCGATGACCCTGGGCGACTATCACGGCGAAACCACGATCGGCCGGCCGGTCGTCGGCTACCTGATCGCGCAATACGGCCTGACGGGTGCGATCGACGTGCTGCTCGACGCGTTGAAAATCCAGGTGCACACCGACTACGACCGTCAGGCGCAGCGCCGCGTCCATCGTTTCACGACGAATGTCGAAGGCCCGGTGCGCGGTAGCTGGCGCGGGCCGATCTTCGGCGGCGAGGCGGCGCTGCGCGAGTATCTCGCCGCCGCGAGCGAGGCGGACTGGCAGGCCTGCGTCGACAGGATCGAGGCCGCACTGCCGGCGCTGCACCCGACCCGCCAGCCGATACCGGCGCTGCTGCTGCCCGACGCGCCGCACGTGTCGAATGCACTGGCGCGCCGGCTGGGTGCGGAGCGCAACGTGCCCGAGACGCTGCACTGGATGCTGCTGACTGCGACCGACCCCGACGCGATCGCGATTGCCGCGAAGATCCGGCCCGACAGCTTCGGCTATTCGTTCTGGGGAATGTCGCGGATGGTCGCGACCGTGTTGCGCGAGCGCGGCGCGGCGGCGTTCGATGCGCTGGAACGCGGTGCCGCCGACGATGCGGCGGGCGATGGGCTTGCCGCGATCGGCACGCCCGACGCGGTGGCCGCGCTGGGCAAGGTCGCCAGCGGTTCGAAGGGCGCGCTCGCGCGCCTGTCGCTGGCGCTCGATCGCTGGCCGGTGGCG
>NZ_JAAGPM010000354.1:0-987 GCF_017104865.1 Burkholderia sp. Ac-20349 | reverse complement strand
ACTGACGCGTCTCGACCTTGTCGGACGCGTTCACGACCAGTGCGATCGCCTGCCCCTTCTGGTCGTGCGACACGCCGATCTGCGGCACCAGGAACGCGTTCTCGTTCACGCCTTCCTCGATCCGTGCACGCACGAACATGCCCGGCAGCAGCACGCGGCCCGGGTTCGGGAAGATCGCGCGGATCGTCACCGAGCCGGTGGTCTGGTCGACCGTCACGTCCGAGAATTGCAGCTTGCCCTGCTCCGAATAGGTCTTGCCGTCTTCCAGGATCAGCGACACCTTCGCGGCGCCCGGACCGCTCGTCTTCAGGCGGCCGCTCTGCACGTCCTGGCGCAGCTTCAGGCCTTCGAGGCTCGATTGCGTGAGGTCGACATACACCGGATCGAGCTGCTGGACCGTCGACATCAGCGTCGCCTGGCTCGCCTGCACATACGCGCCCGGCGTCACCTGCGAGATGCCGACGCGACCCGAAACCGGCGAGACCACATCGGTGTAGCCGAGGTTGATCTGTGCGGTGTCGACCGCCGCCTTGCCGGCCGAGACGTCCGCCGCGGCCTGCCCTTGCGTGGCCACCGCGTTGTCGTAGTCCTGCTTGCTGACCGCATTCGCGGCCACCAGCACCTTGTAGCGCGCGACCAGCGCGTTCTGCGTGACGAGGTTCGCCTGCGCCCGCGCAAGCGTCGCCTTCGCGCTGTTCAGTGCGGCGACGTACGGCGCCGGGTCGATCTTGTAGAGACGCTGGCCGGCCTTGACGTCCGTGCCTTCGGTGAATTCGCGGCGCAGCACGATGCCGTCGACCCGTGCACGCACCTGTGCAACAAGGAACGCGCTGGTGCGGCCCGGCAGTTCGGTTACCGCTGGCACGGCCTGCGGCTGGACGGTGACGACGCCGACTTCCGGCGTTTGCGGCGGCGGTGCCGATTCTTTTTTTCCGCACGCGGCCAGGAAAACGGCGGCCGTTGCAGCAGTGATTAAGCGGTATGGAA
>NZ_JAAGPM010000353.1:0-700 GCF_017104865.1 Burkholderia sp. Ac-20349 | reverse complement strand
GCGCCGCTCGGCGTGACGGTCGGCCCGGACGGCGCGCTGCGCGCGGGCGTCGCCGCACCGCCGCGCGCGAAGCACGGCGCGGATCTCGTCGACCTGTCGCATGCGGACGGCGACATCGACGCGCTGCTCGTACACGTGGGAGACGACAGCTACCAGGGGCGTGTCGCCGTCGAAGCCAGCGACGACCTGCGCAGCTGGCGGTCGCTCGGCAGCACGCAGCTGCTGAAGGTCGGCCACGGCGACGACATGCTGGTGCAGGAGCGTATCGCGCTCGAAGGCGCGGCGCCGCGCTACCTGCGGCTCGACTGGCTCGACGGCGCGCCCGCGATCGCGTCGATCGACGTCGAGACGCACCCGCGCAACGCGCACGGGACCGACACCGCCTCCGTGCCGCGCCAATGGCGCGATGCCGTTCGCGTGCGGGCGGGCGGCACGCCCGGCGAGTACCTGTTCGACACCGATGGCGCGTATCCGGTCGACCGCGTACGCATCGACCTGCCGCAGCCGAATACCGTCGCGCGCGCGACGCTGCAGAGCCGCACCGACGCGCAAGCGCCGTGGCGCGACGTCGCGGGCGCCGTGCTGTTCCGGCTGCAGGGCAAGGCGGGCGAGCAGCGCAATCCGCCGCTCGAGTTCGCGGCGGATACGGATCGCGCGTGGCGGATCGTCGTCGACATGCGCAACGGCGGCTTCGGCGGCG
>NZ_JAAGPM010000352.1:0-237 GCF_017104865.1 Burkholderia sp. Ac-20349 | reverse complement strand
AAAAAAAAAAAATCATACACGTCTTCATCTTCTCCATTCATTGTAATTCTTTACTACCCGACCTCTCCTCACTATATGTATTCCTTCTACCTCAACTTATTCTCTACCTCTGCTCGCTACTTCTTTGTTCTGCCTCTCATCTCTCTCTCACCTCTCTTGTTCTCTCGTTCGCACAGATCTAGACTGTTCTTCTTGACCATATATCCAGATTGTCGCTGCTCTCGCCACCACACCTCT
>NZ_JAAGPM010000351.1:0-729 GCF_017104865.1 Burkholderia sp. Ac-20349 | reverse complement strand
GCGAGGCCGAGCGTGTCGGCCAGGAGCGCCGCGTGGCCGAGCCCGAGCGCGCACGCGGCCGTGCCGACCCGGTAGGCGGCACCGGACGCATGCCATGCGGCACTCGCGTCGGCTCTGGCCGGATCGGCCGCGAGGTCGGCCATCGACGCATCGGCCGTCTGCAGGAAATCCTCATAGGCATGCGCATTGACCGTCACGACGCCGAGCGCGCGCGTCGGCGCGGCGGCGACCGCATCGTGCTCGGCCCGCGCGGCATCGGCCTCCCACAGCGCTTCGGACGCGGGCGTGCCGGCCACGTGCCAGTCGACCGTCAGTCCGTAGTCGTGCAGCACGTCGACGAGCGCGACATCCTCGGCCGCAGCGCCGAACAGCGCGAAATCGCGCCATAGCAGCGCGACCGTCTCGCGCACGAACTCGGGCGGCGCGTCGCGCCGGCCCTGCGCGTGCTCGCCGAGCAGCAGGTTCGTGCGCGCGAGAAAGCGCTTCAGCTCGGGCGCGCCGCTGGCGCGCAACGCGCGCAAGCACGCGGCCGCGAGCCGCCAGAAATCGTATGGATCGTCGTCGGCGAGCGCGGCCAGCATCGCATCGAGTTCGTCGAGCGCCGCGTCGGGCGCGCCGTGTTCCGCGCGCAGCAGGCCAAGCAGCGCCTGTTCGTAGCGGGCGCGAATCCGGGTCGCGAACGCATCGGGCAGCGCGCGCAGCGTGGCCGGCGGCACCGCGCGGCCGACA
>NZ_JAAGPM010000350.1:0-237 GCF_017104865.1 Burkholderia sp. Ac-20349 | reverse complement strand
AAAAAAAAAAAAAAAATCTAATGTCAGCCAGTCAGCAGACCTTACACGATTATGTACGACGAACTATGACCTTTACTTCTAAGTGCCTACTCTTTATGGAGGATACTCAATTTATTTAGGACTCTTCTTTTCTCTCGCCTCTGTAGCTGTATATGCTTGACTGGCCATTCTGGTACTCATCCACAGATCTCAACGCATCGCCCACTCGCTATCCATCTGCTAGCAATGTCTACCCAA
>NZ_JAAGPM010000035.1:0-61013 GCF_017104865.1 Burkholderia sp. Ac-20349 | reverse complement strand
TTCCGGATTCGCTTCGTCCTTTCCGGTAGATGCCGTCGAACGCACTGGATACGGAAATCGGGAAAAGCATTGCGCAGATCATGATAAGGATGACGAACAAACCGTCATCAAAGTGAAACAGGCATTTCCGCGAGCGGGCCGGGATGAGTGTCGGCGCGTTCGTTGCGCAGATCCGGATGATGCATGCGTGCGCGCTGCTGCAGGACACGCAGCGCGGGCAGGCGGAGATCGGGCAGGCGGTCGGTTACCAGTCCGAGGCCGCGTTCGGCAAGGCGTTTCGCGCGGTGCTCGGCACGACGCCGGGGCGCTGGCGGCGGGCGCAGCGCGAGTTGTAAGACTGCAAGCCAGCCGTCTTGCCGCGTGCCAAAGCTGCTACCATGCGCGAAACGCAGTTCAACGAAAACGATTTCGAACAAGAAGAAAGAGAGGGCAAAGCAATGAACCAGACCACCATCCAGCAGCCGTCGTTCGCGTTCGTGGCCGCATCGTGGGCCGCGCTGCTCGCCGGTTTTGCAGCATTCCTGATCGGTCTCTGGAACGCTGGCATGCAGCTCAACGAGAAGGGCTACTACTTCACCGTGCTGGTGTTCGGCCTGTATGCGGCGATCTCGCTGCAGAAGAGCGTCCGCGACCGCGCGGAAGGCATTCCCGTCACCGGCATCTACTACGGCCTCAGCTGGATCGCGCTGCTGCTGTCGATCGCGCTGCTGATCGTCGGCCTCTTCAACGCAACGCTGCAGTTGAGCGAGAAGGGCTTCTACGCGATGTCGTTCGTGCTCGCCCTGTTCGGTTCGGTGGCCGTGCAGAAGAACACGCGCGACCTGCAGAATGCGAAGCCGCGCTATACCGACGCCGAATCGGCGCCGTCGGTCCAGGAGTGACGGCACGCGAAGCGGGCGCCTTCCCGGCCGCCCGTTTTGCGACGACGGTCGCGGGCGATCCGCATTCGCCGATGCGCCGCGGGCTCCCTGCCCATTCGTTTCATCGATGCCGATGCGCATGACGATGGAGATATTCCGGATGCCAGACTTCCCAGAAACCACACGGCCTACCCGCGCGGCGGCCCGTTCGGTGGCGGCGCGGGCCGCGCTCGTGCTGGAGACGAACAACCTGCGGGGCGGCGCGGGGCTCGCGCAAGCCGTCGACAGCCTGAAGCGCCTCGTATCGGCGCTGTCGAAGCAGACCGTGCCGCCCGCGGCACTCGCGCAGTGGATCATCACGCACGATGGCCTGCCCGCCGATGCGTGCGCGGAGATCGCCGTACTGGCCGGCCGCCCGATCGACTTCGTCGAGATCGGCGCGAGCACGGGCTACTACGATGCGAAGAACGACGGGTTCGATCGCGTCGACGCGGCCCGTTGCGACATCGTCGTGTTCGGCGATGCCGATTGCCGGCCGGCCGATGACTGGCTCGAGCACCTGCTCGCGCCGTTCGCGCGCGACGCCGGCGATGCGCCCGTCGCGGTGGCCGGGCGCACCAGCTATGCGCCGAACGTGCTCGGCATCGCGCTGACGTCGATCGATTTCATGTATTTCCCGAGCCCGCTGCGCGATGGCGCGACGCGCAACTTCTACGCGAACAACGTCGCGTTCCGGCGCGATGTGTTCGCGCAATTCCGTTACGAGCCGCTCGACGGCGTCTATCGCGCGCATTGCCAGGTGATGGGGTTGCGGATGCAGGCGGCCGGCGTGGCCGTCGAGTTCGCGCCGGCCGCGCACACCGAGCATCGGCTGCCGGACACGCATCGCGAATCGCTGAAGCTGCGCTGGATGCGCGGCGAGGACAGCGTCGGGTTGACGCCGTATCTCGTGAACGCGTACCTGCCGCGCGGGTGGCAGTGGCTCGGCCGCAGCGGCCCGCTCGGCCCGCTCTGCGTGATGACCATGCGGCTCGGCTACAGCCTGCGCGCGCTCAATCGCCAGCAGTTGCCGCCGCTGGGCGCGGTTCGCTATCTCGCGGCCGTCGGCGTCACGATCGCCGCGTCCGCCGTCGATACGCTCGGCGCGCTCGCGCGCGGGTTCGGTCTCGCCGGGCGCGCCTCGGCCCGGCGCGATCTCGAAGCGCTGTCCTATCACCGTCATTGAACCGGCGCCGCGCATCGCGCGCGGCCATGACACGCCGCCCCCGGCATCCATCCCGACAACGATCATGTCCTTCCTCGCCACCCGTGTCGCCTGCCTCGCCCTGTTTGCCGCCAGCGCCGGCGTCCATGCCGCGCCGGTCGATCACGCGGGGCGCGGGGTTTACCACTTCGCGTCGCAAAGCGGCTGCCCGTTCGCGAACGCGGCCGCGACGGACTGCAACCGCATCGCGCTCGATGCGCCCGACGTTCACGCGCGCATCGATGCCGATGCGCACGCGATCGTCTTCTCGAGCGATGCGACGCGCCGCACGAAGGACGTGCTCGGCGACGTGCTGCTGCAGGGCACGGGCGTCGACGTCGAGGGCCGACGCGTGCCGCTGAGCGTGCACGTGCTGTTGCGTCGCGACGGCGCGAAATGGGACCGCGACGTGTACGTCCATGCGCCCGTGCACGGCACGTTCACCGATGTCCGGATCGATCCGTATCGCGTGCGGGTGAAGGAGGGCGAGGGCGAGCGCGAGCGCGACGTGCTCACGCCGGACGAAACGCTGGCGCTGTTCGCGCATCCGTCGCTTGCATCGCGGCTCGCCCGGCATCTCGTGAAGGTGCGTGCGACCGATCCGAAGCAGCCGTCCGCGGACGACATCACGGTCGCGCTAGGCGTCGGCGGCCTGACGAAGTCGGTCGCGCGTGCGAGCTTCACGTCGAACGCGCCGCACGATGCCGACGTCGATCGCGCACTCGCGTCCGGCACGTGGGCGATTCGTTTCGACGCATTGAGCAATCACATTCCGGTGTGGGTCGCACAGCGCGAGCTGTTCCTGTTCGGCCTCGACGGCAGCGCGCTCGTGACGGACATGCGCGCGCGCGGCTTCAGGAAGAGCGACCGGATCGAATTCGGCGCACGCGACGGCAACGGCTACCTGCGCGTGAACGGCCGCGAGGAGGCATTCGCGGGTGCGACGGCGTCCGCCTATGCGTTCATGCAGGAAAGCTTCATCGGCCTGATCCTCGGATGGCGTCGCGATCCGGCCGCCGCTGCGGCACCCGTGACGAAATCCGCGTCCGTACCGGGCGTGCCGGCATGAGCGCGGCAGGCGAACTGCCGGCGTCGCCGCAGGCGGCGCACGACGCGTGCTTCGACTGTCTCGATGCGCCCGTGCCGCGCGGCGCGGCGCGGGTGCGTGCGTACCTCGTCGATCGGCTCAAGCGGGCGGCGATCCGGCAGCTTCATCGCAGCACACATGGCGAGCGCTGGGTGTTGCGCATGTACCTGATCGGCGAGGAGGCGACCGAGTGCGCGTTGCACGAGGACTGGACCGGACAGCCGCCGGACTGGCTCGCGCCGCGCATCGAGCAGCATCTCGCGGACGAGCGCCGCCACGCGGCCGCGTTCGCCGATGCGCTGCGGGTGCGCGGCGTCGCGCCGTCGACCGCACCGCACGAGCCCGACTGGCTGAGCCGGCGCAAGATCATGCGATGGCGCCGGCTCGCGCAGCGCCATGCGTCGCATTTCGCGCAAGGCGTGCTCGTGCCGGCCTATGCGACGGGTCTATGCGCGGAACAGATGGCGATGCGCGTGCTCGCGCGCCACTGCGAGACGATCGGCGATGCGCATCCGCTGTATCCGCTGCTTTCGCGCGTGCTCGCCGACGAGACGCGGCATGTCAGGCTCTGCGCGGATACGCTGCGGCGTCTCGTTGCACCGTCCGAGGCCGCGCATCTCGCCGTGCTGCTGAACGAGATCCGCGCGATCGAAGCCGGTTTCGGCGTGACGGGCGCGCTGGCGATGGTCGCGGCCGGATGGATCCAGTCGCTTCGTCCGCGCGCATGATGCCGCGGATCGTCTACCTGGCGACGGCCGACGCGCGCGGTCACCTGATGCGCGCGCAACTGCTCGTGCATGCGTTGCGCGCGGCCGGCGCGCGGGTCGACGTGCTGACGACGTCCGATGCGGGGCAGGCATTCCTGGCTGCGTTCGGCATCGATGCGACCGTGCTGTCGCGTCACTACGCGGTGCAGTTCGACGAATGGCAGAACATGCTGCGCGATGCGACCGATCGCAATGTCGCGCACTACGTGTTCAGGCCGACGCGCATGCTGCGCGACATCGCGCGGCTGCATGCGTTCGCCCGCGATGCCGATCTCGTGATCAACGACTCGTTTCATCCGGCGCTGCTGTTCATGGGCGCGATGCCGGGCTGGCGGCGCCGCGTCGTCCACGTGTATGGCGGCAGCCTGCGCCGTGCGTTGACCGCGAATTTCGATGCGCGGCTGCCGCGCGCGCTGGCGCGTGCGTTCGCACGGATCGTCGACTGGCAGATCGATTCGGCGCGGTGCTGCATCGAGCACGATTTTGCGTATGACGCCGCAGACGATGCGCAGCGATCGCACCTCCATTGCCGGCTGCCGACGCCGGTGCCGGTCGTCGCTGAGCGTCCGGCTTCGGAACCGGCTGCCGCAGCCGTCTATCTGAATCCGCACTTCCGCGATATCGCGCTCGCCGATGCGTTGTCGGCCGGCATGCGCGACGCGGGGCTCGCCACGTACCGAGTGGGCGAGGGCTATGCCGGGCACGACGGCTGGACCGGCGTCGACGCCGACTGGGCGACGCGCGCTGCCCATGCACCGTTGATCGTGTCGGCCCCCGGCATGGCCGCGTTGTCGATCGCGCGCGTGTATCGCCGCCCGATCCTGCTCGTGCAGTCCGATCAGCCCGAGCAGGCGAGCAACGCCGCGCGCGCCGCACGGCTGCACCTCGTGCACCGTGTCGTCACGTGGCGCGGCGATGCGGTCGCGTTCCGGCGGGAAGTCGGGCAGGCCGCCGCCGAACTGATGCGCCATCCCGGCACGCAGGCAGGAACGATCGCCGGCCACGAGCATGCGCGAGCGCGGGTGGAAGCGTGGACGTCGCGCCTCCTCGCACTGCGTGCGCGTGCGCAGGTGGCCGATGCGGAGACGCGATGCGAGGCGCCGGCACCACGATGAATTTGCTGTCGTTTCGTGACGATCGCCGGCCCGATATCCGGCAGATGCTGGCCGCGACGTTCGGCATGGCAGCCGGCCTCGCGATCTTCTTTCTGCTGGAGCGCGGCGTCTCGCCGCGCTACGTGTTTGCCACGGCGATCGATGCGCGGATCCCGTTCATCGCGTGGTCGTGGTTCGTCTACGTCGGCTTCTTTCCGTTCGTGGTTGCGCTTGCCGCGTATGCGCGGCCGCCCGCGTTCGCCGCGTTCAAGGAGGCCGTGCTGATCGCGTTCGTGTTCGGTGTCGTGTGCTTCCTGCTGTTTCCAGAAGCCGTGCCGCGGCCCGACGTCGCGGAGATCGGCAACGTGTTCGTGCGCCACCGTCTCGCGCGCATGTGGCAGCTCGATCTCGCGGCCAACGGCTTTCCGAGCCTGCATGTCGCGGTGACGTGTCTTGCCTGCCGGATGCTGGCGGACCGGCGGCGGAACGTGACGGTGGCGATCGGCCTGCTGATCTGCACGTCGACGCTGACGCTCAAGCAGCATACGGTTGCCGATGTGCTGGGCGGCGTGGCGCTTGCGGTGGCCAGTGCGCTGTGGGTCGAACGGCGCTCGCTGCGCGGGAGGCTCGCGTGACGGATACCCGCGCTCACCTTGCCGGGCCGGAGGCCGAGCTTGCGCGGTTCGTGCCCGATCCCGCGCTGTATCGCGTGAGCGCGTTGCGCGTCGGCGCGGCGCTGGCAGGCGACTGGTTGATGATTGCCGCTGCGTTCGCGGTGGCGATCGCGTTTCCACATCCGCTCGTGTACGTGTTGGCCGCGATCGTGATCGCGCGCAGCCAGCTTGCGCTCGCGGTCTTGATGCACGAAGGCGCGCACGGGTTGCTGGCACGGAACCGGCGCGCCAACGATGCGCTGGGCCAACTGTTCGCGGCCGGCCCGCTGTGGCTGTCGCTGCGCACGTATCGTGCAGGCCATCTGAAGCACCATCGCGCACCGATGCAGTCGGACGATCCGGTCGCGCTGCTCTTTGGGGTACGCGACTATCCGGTATCACGCGGACGGCTGATCGGCCGCCTGCTCGCGTACGCGTGCGGGATCGGCTACGTGACGAGTGTCGTGAAGCTCGCGCGCGGCGAGTTTGCGCATGCGTTGCCGAAGGTCGCGAAGTCGCGTGCGTATGCCGCGTGGGAAGTCGCGTCGATGCTGGCCGGCAATGGTGCGCTGTTCGGTGCGCTCGCATTGGCCGGACATCCGCTGTTGTACGTCACGTTGTGGATCGTGCCATCCGTCACGCTGCTGCCGCTCGCCGGACAGGTGCGCGCGATCTTCGAGCACGCGGGGCTGCCCGCGTGTGCCGATCAGAGCCGCAACGCGCGCACGATCGTCCGGCGTTCGTGGCAGACGTTCCTGTTCGGCCCGCACGCGATTCATTTTCATATCGAACATCACCTGTTCACGCGGATGCCGTTCCATAACCTGCCGGTCGTGCATCGGCAGCTCGCGCAGCGGCAGTTGCTGCCTGGCGGCAATCTGTACGCCGGATATGGTGCGGTGCTGCGCGACGTGAGCGTGCGCTGATACGCGGGCGGGGGAGTCGTGAGCGGATCGATACAGGGGAAACAGGATGGCCGACAAGACCGGGAGGTTCAATTACTTTGCGCTGGCGATCGGCGTGGTCGCGGCGATGTGCAGCGCGACATCGATCGACGAACGTTTCTCTTTCATCGGGTCGTCCGTTGCCGTGCAGGGAACGGTGGTCCGGTTGACCCACGGCGAGCATCACCCGCTGATCGAGTTCGTGACGAACAGCGGCGAGCGCGTATCGTTTCCGGGGAGCTTCGTGACGGTGGAGGTCGGTGACACGGTTCCGGTTCGCTATGACCCGGCCAGGCCGCTAACCAGTGCAGAAGTCGATACGTTCACGAACACCTGGCTCGAGTCGATCATCTTGATCGCTTTCACGATCGCATTTCTTTACGCAGGATTGACGGGAAAATCGCTTCGACCGGAATCGGAAGCCGGGCGCGACTGAGTGCGTCGCGAGCGCCATCGGGATTGCGCGCCCGACCCGGCAGGCGACAGACGCAAAAAAGCCTCCGCTTGGGAGGCTTTAATTTGCACTATCAAAGATAGTTGGTAGGGTGGGAGGGACTCGAACCCTCGACTCTCTGATTAAAAGTCAGATACTCTAACCAACTGAGTTACCACCCCACGTTCTTGAAACCTGTTTGGCTCGTTGCTTCAACAACTTCTGAAACGACCCAAAGAGCAAAAGATTATAGCGACGGAATGCTGGGCTGTCAACAGCCCGCCGCGATAATTATTTGATCGTCTCAAGCTTGCCCTGCGCCGTCTGCGCAGCGTTCGACCCGCCATACTGCGAGACGACCTGCTCGAACGTCTTCTTCGCGGCCGCCTTCTGCCCTTGCTCCAGTTGGTTCGTGCCGATTGCCACGAGGGCGTCCGCTGCGCGCGGATGCTGCGGGAACTTGCTGACGATCCCTTGCCACGTTGCGGTCGAACCACGGTAGTCGCGCAGCGCGTACTGCGCATTGCCGTACCAGTACTGCGCGGTCGGCTGGTAAGGGCTCTGCGGATACTTCGCGATGAACGCACGGAACGAAGCCGCTGCCGCCTTGAAGTTGCCGTTGCGGAACTGCTGCTGCGCCGCACTGAGCGCATCCGTTTCACCCGGCTGCACGGTGCCTTCGACACCATCGATCGTCGTCTGCTGCGGCTCGAACTTCTTGAGCCGCGTGTCGAGATCCTGGTAGTACTCCTTCTGCTGCCGCTCGAGCGTCGTCAGCCGGTTCGTCAGATCCTCGTTCTCGCCGCGCAGCGTCGCGACCTGCTGGTTCAGCTGGTCGAGACGGCCGGATTGATCGAGGATCGTACGCTGGGCGGCCGACAACTGGCTCGCCAGGTTGTCGGTTTTGCTGCGCAGATCGAGCACGGCGCGGCGCGCTTCGTTGTCATCGAACACGCCGGCGTGCGCCGGCGCGGCCGACCACGCCGCGCCGGCGACGCAGAATGCTGCGGCAACGCGCAGCAGGGATACACGGTGCGTCATACGGCGATTCTTCCGTTACTTACTGTTGGTAGACGAGGTCGGCGCGACGGTTCTGCGCCCACGATGCTTCGTCGTGACCCGATGCCTGCGGCTTTTCCTTGCCGAGGCTCACGGCTTCCATTTGCGAATCGTTCACGCCGAGCAGTGCCATCGCACGGCGGACGGCTTCCGCACGCTTCTGGCCCAGCGCGAGGTTGTACTCGCTCGTGCCGCGTTCGTCGGTGTTGCCCTGGATCAGCACGTGGCGCTGCGGGTGGCTCTTCAGGTACTGAGCGTGCTGCTGCATCAGCGGCTGGTACTCGTCCTTCACCGAATAGCTGTCGAAGTCGAAGTAGATGCTGCGCTTCGCGAGCGGGCTGTTCGGGTCGTTCAGCGGATCGACGTTCACTTGCGCGACGTTGTCGGCGCTCGGCTGCGTGCTCACCGCACCGCCGGCATTCGCCTTGTCGTCGAGCTTCACGCCCGACTTACACGCTGCGAGCGCGCTGATCATCATCACGGCCAGGGCCAGACGAGCTTTATTCGACATCATGGTTACTCTCCTTGTGGTCATTGCATGAAGGGCCCCCACGACGGCTCACGAACGGAGCCGCCCTGGACGGACAGGATTTGCGGCGGCGCGCTGCCGTCGGAGGGCACTGCTGCCAGAACATTGCGACCACCCGACTGGGTAGCGTACAGAAGGTACTGGCCGTTTGCCGCGAAGCTCGGCGATTCGTCGCGATTCGTATTCGTGATGGCGTTCGCCGCGCCGGACTGCAGATCCTGAACGTACAGCTTGAAGCCCCCACCCGTGCGGGAGATGTAAGCGAGCAGCTTGCCGTCCGGGCTGATGCGCGGACTCGTGTTGTAGCTGCCCGTGAAGGTCACGCGCTGCGCGGCACCGGCGCTTTCACCCTGGGCGGGCATCCGGTAGATCTGCGGCGCGCCGCCGCGATCGCTCGTGAAGTAGATCCAGCGACCGTCCGGCGAGTAGAACGGCTCGGTGTCGATCGAGCTGCTCTGCGTGAGGCGGCGCAGGCCGCCGCCCGTCGAGTTGACCGTATAGATTTGCGTATTGCCCGTCAGCGACAGTGCGACGGCCAGCGTGTTGCTGTCCGGCGACCAGGCCGGTGCGCTGTTGTTGCCCTTCTGGTCGGAGACGATGTAGCGGCGGCCGGTCGGCAGATCGTGGATGTAGACGATCGGCTTCTTGCGCTCGAACGACACGTAAGCGACCTTGGTGCCGCTCGGCGACCACGACGGCGAGATGATCGGTTCGGTGCTCGACAGCGCAATGCGCGCGTTCTGGCCGTCCGAATCCGAGATCTGCAACTGGTAGCGGTTACCGGTCTTGATCACGTACGACAGGCGCGTGGCGAACACGCCGCGCACGCCCAGCAGCTTCTGGTAGATGTAGTCGGCGATCTTGTGGCCGGCCGTGCGCAGCGTGGTGTCGGTGGCCGTCAGCGACAGGCCGCCGAGGCTTTGCTGCTTCACGGTGTCGTACAGGATGAAGTTGACCTTGTACTGGCCGTTCGCCTCGCGGTTCACGCTGCCGGCGACGAACGCATTGGCGCCCTTGGCCTTCCATGCGCCGAGATCGACCGAGGCGCTCTCCGGCACCGGCGTGCTGCCGGCGTCGATGTTGGTGAATTTGCCGCTGCGGGCGAGGTCGGCGCGGACGATCGACGTGACCTGCTGCGGCAGGTTCGCCTCGTTCGCGAAATTCGCGGTGGCGATGGGGAACTGGGTCGACCCGACACCGGTGATCAGCACGTTGACCTGGGCGTTAGCGGCGCTGCCCGCCGTAATCAGACACGAGGCCACGAGTGCCCTGAAACCTAGCTTTGTCATCAAACTCATGCTTCTTGCTTCCCGTATGACTTGGATCGCTGCGCAACGGCAGAGACAGTAAAAATACCCGATTCGTTCCCGTCCGACAGCGACGCCCGGAGTGTAAGCGCATTTCTTTTCACTCCGCCGCCTTGAAGGTAATCGTAATGTCCGACGGGGTACGACCGTTAGAATCGGGCGGCAACGGGACCGATGCGTGGATCGCATTGACCACGGCTTGATCCCACCCCGAATTCCCGCTGGAGCGGGAAACCGATGCGCTCAATACGTCACCGGACGGCGTGCACCGAATCTTGACGACGGTGGTCAGGCCTGCTCGCTCGCCGCCCCAAACGATGTTCGGTTTGACGCGGCGGCGCACCTTGTCGGCATAGCCGGGCGTCGCGGCATTGCCGCCGGAGCCCGTGCCCGTGCCACTTTTCGCGAGGCCTTCGCCGCCGCCTTCACCGGCGCCGGACAGGCCCTGCATCTGCGCGAGACGCGCGCTGCGCTCGCGGTCGAGCTTGGCGTTCGCCGCCGCGCTGGCCTTCGCGCGCGCCGTGGCTTCGGCCTTCGCCTTGGCCTGGGCTTCCGCCTTTGCCTTCGCGGCCGCGTCGGCCTTCGCCTTCGCCGCCTGCTGCGCTTCGAGCTGCGCCTGCTTCTGTTGCTGGAGTTTCTGCTGTTCGAGCTTCTGCTGCTCGGCGAGCTGCTGTTGCTTGAGCTTGTCGGCCTGCTTCTGCCGGTCGCGTTCCGCGGCCTTCTGCGCGGCGAGTGCGGCTGCCTGCTGCGCCGCGAGTTGCGCGCGCCGGGTTTCCTCTTCCTGCTGGGCCTTCAGTTGCTGCGCGCGGCGCTGCTGCTCGAGCAGCGCTTCACGCGCGGCCGCTTCCTGCTGCCGCTTCTTCTGCTGCAGCGCGATATCGGCCTGCTCGTCGCGCACCGGGGGAGGGGGCGGCGCGACCTTCACGGGCGGCGCGGGTGTGACAACGGGCCGCGGTGCGGGGACATCGGGCACCTCGGTCCACAGCTCGGCTTCGGCGCCGGCCGGCGTGCTGTTCTGCCACTGCACGCCGTGATAGAGAAACAGCGCGAGCAGCACGTGCATCAGCGCGGCGAGCGCGAAGGCGCGCCAGGTGCCGCGCTCGCGGGGAGGCTGAGGCGGGTAGGCGGAGCTGCGCGTGGATTGCTGCCGGTTCATTGCGATTTGACGAGGAGGCCGACGCGCTTGACGCCGCGCGCCTTCAGATCGGACATCACGGTCATGACTGCATCGTACTGCACGGTCTTGTCGGCCGCGATCACGACCGGCTGGTCGGGATGGTCAGCCTGCCGGGCTGCGATGAAGCTGTCGAGCTCGGCCTTCGTCATCGTGTCTTCCTGGGTCGCGCCCGAGTCGCCCTTGTACTTGACGCTCATCGTGCGATCGGCCTTGATGTTGACGACGACGGGCGGCGTCTGCTCCTGCGGCGCGGCGTTGCCGACGGTCGGCAGGTTGATGATCGACGGGGCGACGAGCGGTGCGGTGACCATGAAGATCACGAGCAGCACCAGCATCACGTCGATGTACGGCACGACGTTGATGTCGGCCATTGCGCGGCGCGAGCGGCCGCCGCGCATGCTGGATCGGATGGGACTTCCTGCCATGGCGCGCTCCTTACTGGGCCTGACGCTGCAGGATGTTCGAGAACTCTTCGATGAAGGTCTCGAAGCGGATCGCGAGGCGGTCGATGTCGTGTGCGTAGCGGTTGTACGCGACCACCGCCGGAATCGCGGCGAACAGGCCGATCGCGGTGGCGACGAGCGCCTCGGCGATGCCCGGTGCGACGTTCGCGAGCGTGGCTTGCTGCACGTTCGCGAGGCCGCGGAACGAGTTCATGATCCCCCAGACCGTGCCGAACAGACCGATGTACGGGCTGACCGAGCCGACCGACGCGAGGAACGCGAGGTTCGCTTCGAGCACGTCCATTTCACGCTGGAACGACGCGCGCATTGCGCGGCGTGCACCGTCGAGCACGAGGCCCGGATCGCTGATGCGCTTTTCCTTCGCCTTCAGGAACTCGCGCATGCCCGATTCGAAGATCCGCTCGAGCGCGCCGATCGTGTGGCGGTTGTTGGCTGCGCTCTGGTACAGCGCCTGCAGGTCGCCGCCCGACCAGAAATCTTTCTCGAAGCGTTCGGTCTGCGCGCGTGCGCGGCGGATCGCAAACCACTTGCGGAAGATGAAGGTCCACGACATCAGCGACAGCAGCAGCAGCAGCCCCATCACGGCCTGGGCCAGCACGCTCGCATTGAGGACGAGGGAAATGATCGACAGGTCTTGAGAAGTGTTCATAGAGGTTTGAGTAACGTCCCTTCGGGGCGCCCGGTATGCGTGCGGCGCGGCGCGCCGGCCATGCCTGACGCCGAACCTTGCTTAGTATCGAATCAGAAAGGCAAGTTCATAGGCTTTGTCTAAACGGCGCTCATGCGAGCTTCGTTGACAGTGCAGTGTGCCCGTCGTCGATGACGGGCCCGCGCTGCAGCGCGTCGAGCACGGCCGGCGGGATGGCCGCGGGCCGGATGCCGGTACGGTCGACGCAGCCGAGACGGATGTGTCCGGCCACGAGCAGCGTGTCTCCGCACCAGGCCTCCTGCGTGAATTCCACCGATGCGCGGCCGATGCGTCCGGGCCGGCTCGTGATCGCCAGGGTATCGTCGAGTCGCGCCGGCGCGCGGTAGTCGAGCGACGTGCTGCGGACGACGAAGATCGCGTCGGTATCGTCGGCGAGCTGACGCTGGTCGATGCCGCACGCGCGCAGCCACTCGGTGCGGGCGCGTTCGAAGAACTTCAGGTAGTTGGCATAGAAGACGATGCCGCCTGCGTCGGTATCCTCGTAGTACACGCGCACCGGCCAGATGAAGCCGGAGGGCGCTTCCGGGGAGCGGGTAGGCTGGGTCATGGCGCGCATTCTACCGGAAGGCAAGAGCCTGATTCGTAACCGATTCGTAACGGAATGTAGTATGCCGTAGCACACTGCGGGCCGGCCCGAGGGGGCCGGGCCCGCGTGACTTCAGCCGCGGTGGACGGTCGGGCCGCCGGGTGCTTGCGCGATCGGCATCAGCTCGATCGTGTTGACGTTGACGTGCGCCGGGCGCGTCGCGATCCAGTAGATCGTGTCGGCGATGTCCTCGGGCATCAGCGGCTGGACATTGTTGTAGACGTTTGCCGCTTTTGCGTCGTCGCCGCGATAGCGGATGTTCGAGAACTCGGTGCCGCCGCACAGGCCCGGCTCGATGTCGGTGACGCGCAGCGGCGTGCCGAGCAGGTCGGCGCGCAGGTTCAGGCTGAATTGTCTGACAAAAGCCTTGGTCGCGCCGTAGACGTTGCCGCCCGCATAAGGGTACGAACCCGCGACCGAGCCGATATTGAAGATGTGACCGCGACCGCGGTCGACCATGCCGGGCAGCAGCGCATGCGTGACCGTGACGAGGCCCGCGCAGTTCGTATCGATCATCGTGTGCCATTCGTCGAGGCTGGCCTTGTGGGCCGGCTCGACGCCGAGCGCGAGGCCGGCGTTGTTGACGAGCACGTCGAGTGCCGCGAATTCGGCGGGAAGGGCGGCCGGCACGGCCTCGACGGCCGCGCGGTCGCGTACGTCGAGCTCGAGCGGCAGCAGGGAATCGCCGAGTTCGGCGGCGAGCGCATCGAGGCGATCCTTGCGGCGCGCGGTCGCGACGACGCGGTGGCCTCCCTTGACGAAGGCACGGGCGATGGCGGCGCCGAAGCCGGCGGACGCGCCTGTGACGAACACGATCATTGCTGCTCCTGGTCGATGACAAAATAGCGGGTGGTATCCCGCAAGCCTACTGAGATTGCCGCACCGCGGCAAGGCGGCAAAGCGTTCCGGCACGGGCGCGTAGAGTCTGGCCCCAATTGCTTCCGGCGCACCGCCGTGCGGTTGCCTATTCATGACGCATCCAATACACTAACGCGCTCATCACCCCCGCGTGACTGGCGATAGAACCCTTCGGGTTCAAGGTGGAGCATCCCACCGTGAAGCGCGGGGCGCCGTTTTTGCCGTTCGCCTGGGCAGCCGTTGTATGCCGTCGCGTGCATCGCCGGTGGCTGTCCTGCCTCGCGTCATACGGATTCTTCCGCCACGTCGAGCTGGTCCCGCCAGCAGCGCACCGTACTCGGCCGCTCCGGTCAACCTGTACACACTTAACGGAAACCGTATGTTTGACAGAGCCCAAAGCACCATCGCGAACGTCGATCCCGAAATCTTTGCCGCGATCGAGCAGGAAAACCGTCGCCAGGAAGATCACATCGAGCTGATCGCGTCGGAAAACTACACGAGCCCGGCCGTGATGGCTGCGCAGGGTTCGCAACTCACGAACAAGTACGCGGAAGGTTATCCGGGCAAGCGCTACTACGGCGGCTGCGAATACGTGGACGTCGTCGAGCAACTGGCGATCGATCGCGTGAAGCAGCTGTTCGGCGCGGAAGCAGCGAACGTGCAGCCGAACTCGGGTTCGCAGGCGAACCAGGGCGTGTTCTTCGCGATGCTCAAGCCGGGCGACACGATCATGGGCATGAGCCTCGCGCACGGCGGCCACCTGACGCACGGTTCGCCCGTGAACATGTCGGGCAAGTGGTTCAACGTGGTGAGCTACGGCCTGAACGAGAACGAAGACATCGATTACGAAGCAGCCGAGAAGCTTGCGCAAGAACACAAGCCGAAGCTGATCGTCGCGGGCGCATCGGCGTTCTCGCTGAAGATCGACTTCGAGCGTCTGGCGAAGATCGCGAAGTCGGTCGGTGCGTACCTGATGGTCGACATGGCCCACTACGCGGGCCTGATCGCAGCGGGCGTGTATCCGAACCCGGTGCCGCACGCGGACTTCGTGACGACGACGACGCACAAGAGCCTGCGCGGCCCGCGCGGCGGCGTGATCCTGATGAAGGCCGAGTACGAGAAGCCGATCAATTCGGCAATCTTCCCGGGGATCCAGGGTGGCCCGTTGATGCACGTGATCGCAGGCAAGGCGGTGGCGTTCAAGGAAGCGCTGTCGCCGGAGTTCAAGGCGTACCAGGAGAAGGTGGTCGAGAACGCACGCGTGCTGGCTGAAACGCTGGTGAAGCGCGGTCTGCGGATCGTGTCGGGCCGTACGGAAAGCCACGTGATGCTGGTCGACCTGCGCGCAAAGAACATCACCGGCAAGGCAGCGGAAGCGGCACTGGGCGCGGCGCACATCACGGTGAACAAGAACGCGATCCCGAACGACCCGGAAAAGCCGTTCGTGACGAGCGGCGTGCGCCTGGGTTCGCCGGCAATGACGACGCGCGGCTTCGGTCCGGCGGAAGCGGAACAGGTGGGCAACCTGATCGCGGACGTGCTGGACAACCCGGAAGATGCAGCGACGATCGAGCGCGTGCGCGCGCAGGTCGCCGAGCTGACCAAGCGTTTCCCGGTCTATCGCTGATCGACGATGCGCTGCCCGTTCTGCCGGCATGACGACACGCAGGTCGTGGACTCGCGCGTGTCCGAAGATGGCGCCGCGATCCGGCGGCGCCGTCGCTGCTCGGCTTGCGACAAGCGCTTCACGACGTACGAGCGGGTCGAGCTGTCCCTGCCGTTCGTCGTGAAGAAGGACGGCAGCCGCACGGAATTCGACCGTCGCAAGATCGTCGCCAGCATGCAACTCGCGCTGCGCAAGCGGCCGGTTGCTGCCGACGCGATCGACGCGGCGGTCGCCCGCATCGAGTATCAACTGCTCGCGACAGGCGAGCGCGAAGTGCGTAGCGAGAAGCTCGGCGAACTCGTGATGAACGAGTTGCGCGGCCTCGATACGATCGCTTATGTCCGCTTCGCATCGGTGTATCGCCGGTTCGAGGACGTTTCCGAATTTGCCGACGTGATCGAAGAGTTCCGTCGCGCCTCTCCCGCCAAGACTCCGCGTAAGCGCTGACGCGCTGCGTCCGTTCATCGTCTTCTCCGTTGGGTCAGTTCGCGCCGATTGTGTCGGTCGCGATCGCATGCCACCAGTCGGCCATTCGGCAAATGGTGCGCGTCCGCACACGTCGCTACAGTCGTCGCATCACCCTGGCGAAGGACGACTGCGATGGCACTGCACGCTCCACCCCTGAATAATCTGTTGCAACGCTCGGGCGGGTTCACGCTCGTCGAGCTGATGGTCGCCATCTCGCTGGCGGCGGGGCTCGCGCTCTATGCGGCACCCGCGTTCGACCAGTGGCGCATGCGCGAACGCGTGGATGCACGCTCGCGCGCGTTGCTCGGCGCGCTGTCGTTTGCGCGCACCGAGGCGACGCGTCTCGGCGTGCGCGTCACACTGTGTCGGGCCGCGAGCGGCGGCACTTGCCTGCGTGCCGGTGAGCGGTGCGATCCGGCCGAATGGTCGTGTGACTGGATCGTCAGCGGGCAGGTCGACGGGCAGTCGCGCGTGCTGCGGCGCTATCCGCACGATGCCGAAGTGGCCGTCGCGGGCGCCGCGCACGATCTCGCGTTCGCACCGCCGGTCGGTCAGGCGATCGGTGGCATCCGGCGTTTCGAATTGCGTCCGCGACGCGACGTGCCGGGGGCTGGCGACGCGCGCGTATCGCGTTGCGTGCGGATCGCGGCAGGCGGCCGGGCGCGAGTTGTCGCCGGCCGTTGCGACGCGGCGTGAGCATCATGCGCAACGCCATGCGCGGCACGTCGCTGATCGAAGCGATGCTGGCCGTCGCGCTGCTCGCGACCGTGATGCTGGCTGTAGCGGGCAGCCAGCTTGCGATGGCGCGTGCACAGCGCGCGACGATCTGGCGCGAACGCGCGCTGTGGCTGGCCGATGCGCGTATCGAGCGCTTGCATGTAGCCGCCGGAGCCGACGATGGCCTCGCGGCGCGGGCTGCGGCGTTGCTGCCCGGCGGCGCGATGACGCGCGGTGACGGGCCGGATGGCGTTCGCTACGCGGGTGTCGGCTGGCACGGCGGCAATGCGGCTACCGGGTCGCGGTGCGAAGCGGCGGGCAGGTCGGTGCAGCCGTCGTCATGCGTCCGGATTCCATATCGGGAGGCCGACGCTGATGAACGCTGATCGCCGCATGCGCGCGCATACGCTGCTTGAAGTGTTGATTGCGATGACCGTCGGTCTGCTCGTGCTCGTCGCGGCCGGTGCGTTGTACCACGCGCAGCGCGTTGCGCAGCGGCGCGCGGACGACGGGTTCCGGATGCGCGATGCAGCCGCCACGGCACTGACGCTGATCGGCCAGCAGATCCAGATGGCCGGTTTCCGGCCGCTCGATGCGGACGGGGTGTCGTCATTGCCGCCGGTGTTCGGCTGCTCGATGGCGCGCGTGAGGGGCGATGGCGCACAGGTACGGTGCGAGCCCGTGCGCGCTGCGTCGGACGCGTTGTTGATCCGGTATGTCGGCGATGCCGTGTCGACGTGGCTCACTGTAAGCGGCCAGGTGTCGGATTGCCTCGGGCAGGGTGTCGGCGTGTCCGGCGAGCGTGCGCGGGTGGAGAACCGCTTCGACGTCCATGTCAGTCCGTCGACGGGCGAGCCCGAACTGTATTGCGAAGGAAACGGCCGTCCGGGTACGCCGCAGCCGGTCGTGTCGGGAATCGACCAGTTACGGGTGAGCTATCTTCGCCGCGGCGGCACGCAGTTCGTCGATGCCGGTGCAATGCGGGGCGACGAGTGGCCCGATGTCGTGGCCGTGCACGTCTGCGTGCGTGCGCGCGGCGAACCGGCGGGCGAACCGGCGCGACACGTCGATTGCGACGGCCGCACTGTCGTTGCGCAAGACGGCCGCGCGCGTCTGACGCTCGATCGCATCGTCGCGTTGAGGAATGCCGAACACGCAGTCGACGATACGTTGCGCGATGCAACGGATGAACGCGAGGTGCCGCGATGAACGGAGCGGGGCAGTACACAGCGAAGAGATTGCGATGCGTCGCGGCAGGCGATACGCCTGCGCCTATCGCGACGCACGGCGACGGGCCGCTGCAGGCTGCAGCGGCGGAAGCCCCGACAACCAGCCGGCAAGCGTCGCGCATACGCTTGCGGTCAGCCAGCCGCGATTGGCATCGCGATGCGGGCCTTGCCTTGCCCGCGGTGATCGCGGTTGGCGCGGCGGTTGCGGCGCTGACAGGCACGTGGTTCGAAGTCGCGCTGACGGAGTCGCGCCGCACGCGTGCGTTGTCCGATCGGCTGATCGCATTTCACGCGGCCGATGCCGCGCTTGCTGCGTGCACCGCACGATTGCGCCGGGGTTCCGCGCCCTACGTGAGCGAACGCGAGTCGCACACGGAGCCGGACGCGTGGCGGCGCATGCCGGCGCTCGCGGCCGCCGAAGCGTTTGCGCCGTTTGCCGGCTGGCCGATGGCTGCGCAACCGCCGCGATGCCTGATCGAAGCATGGCGCGGGGCAGGGCCGGCAGGCAGCCGCGCTTATGTCGTCACTGCGCGTGGCGTCGGTGCGCATGCATCGAGCGCTGTATGGCTGCAGCATCAGGTCGCGATCCGCGACGGACACATCGTGGCCTTGCGCTGGCGTCGCGTCGCGACGGTGCTTCGATGAATGGCCGCACGTCCGTGTACCGTTCGGCGGGATTTACGCTGATCGAGTTGATGATCGTGCTCGCGATCGTCGCGGTACTGGCAGGATGGAGCATCCCGTCGTATCGCGAGCATGTCGCGCGCGTTCATCGCGCGTCGGCGGTCGCCGCGCTGTACCGGGCGGCCCAATATCTCGAAACGCGGGACGGTGCGCCGCCTTCGGCATTACCGGACGCGCTCGCGCAGGCGCCGCCGGACGGGCGCGCGGTCTATCGATTGGCGCTCAGGCGGCCGGACGGCGGTGATTCGCCGGTGAGCTACGAACTGGAAGCCATCCCGCTCGACGCGGGCCCGATGCACGACGATGCGTGCGGTGCCTTCACGCTGCGCTCGGACGGGACGAAGGGCAATGTGCGAAGTGATACCGCCGATGAACAGGTCGCGGCGTGCTGGGGTGTGCGTTGAGTTTGGGTGAAAGGCGCGCCACGGCGTGTGGCCGTGCGCGCAGATTGCCGACGGTCAGTCGTCGTGCGTGTCGAGCCCGCGCTCGTTGCGGGACTGCTTCCAGATCCGGTAGACCTCCCATGCAGCGAAACCGAGGGTGCCCCACTTCAGCGCGGGCCCCGCGCTCGCGCGCAGCAGCGAGCGAACGGGTTTTGCGAGCACGAGCGATGCGAGCGAGCTCAGCATCGGATACTGGTTGACGAGCTGGCCGAGGCTCGCGTTCAGGTTCTTGGCGGACTGGCTGAACTTGTTGCTGGACAGGCCGGGGATGAACACCTTGAGCCAGCTGAAGCGCGTGACGGCCTGGCGCATTTCGCCGGCGGCTTCCGCGAGTTCGAGCCGCTCGACTTCGGATCGCAGGATCAGCAGTTCCTTGCGGAGCGCGCGATGCTGCGACGCGCTCCAGTTCGATCGCGACGAATGGGAGCGGGGTGAATTGCCCGTGATGTTCTGGCTCATGGCGCGTCGGCGAAGTAGGTGGAAGGGGTGAGCGCGCTTGCGTTCACGGCTTGCCGCGGAACAGTTCGCGGTCTTTCTCGATCTCGGCGAGCGTTGCCTCGAATACGGTCGGCGCATCGCGCAGGCCCGAGCGGGCCTTCAGTGCGCATACGATGCCGCTTGCGGCATACAGCGCGGTGATCGCCGCGAGCGACTGCCAGCGGTAGGTATCCCAGAACGCGATCGCGACAAGCACGGTGAGGCTGATCAGTGCCATCGTCGCGAGCATCATCGCGGCGAGCCCGAGGAACAGCACGCCCAGCAGGCGCTCCTTCTCCTCGGCAAGCTCGATGCTCACCAGTTCGAGGCGCGTTTGCAGAAGTCCGATCGCGGAGCCGACGAGGCGGCGCAGCGGTCCTTGGCCGGACGGCTGCGAGGTGGTGTCTGTCGTCATGGGTGAGGTGCGTGCGCGTGCAGTGTGCAGCTAGGACAAAGCCGGCCGGCGGAAACCGCCGGCTGGCTTCGACGCCCGCAGGCCGCGCGACGCGGCCAACGGGACGAAACGGCGCGGAGCGCGTTACTTGCGGTTGATCAGCAGGCCGATCAGCACGCCGACGCCTGCGGCGACGCCGATCGACGTCCACGGATGCTCGTGCACGTAATCGTCGGTCGCGCGTGCGGCCTTCTTGCCTTTCTCGACCACCACGACCTGGACGTCGGCCGCCTTTTCCTTGGCCTGCTTCAGGCGCGACATGGCTTTTTCGCGCAGCTCGGCCGCACGGTCGCCCGTGCTGCTCGCAGCTTGCTTGAGCAGGTCTTCGGCGTCCGAGAGAACGGTTTTGATATCCGACATCAGTTTCTCCTTGTTGATTTCCGACATTGCAACTCCCTTCATGCTGTCATGCTGCAGGTTCACATCGTAGCGAAACGCCTGCCTGCTGGCGAGCCGGGAAGACACACGACGGCCGTGCAAGACCGCATGGTAAACGACTTGTAATCATCAACAGAGCGGCAAACGGGGTGAAAAGTTTCCCGCGTGGTCGCGCGTCCTGCACCGACGCCAGGCAAAAATGACAAAAAAGTATGAATATCAAACGGAATAATCGTTCGCACGACCCATTGCTTCCCGTAAGCTGACAGACTTTCCCGCGCCGATCCGGGCGCGGTTTCAACCAGCATCGTTCGAGGAGGGAACATCATGAGTCTGCGTCTTGGCGACATCGCACCGGATTTCGAGCAGGAATCGAGCCTGGGCCCGATCAAGTTTCACGACTGGCTGGGCGACAGCTGGGGTGTCCTGTTCTCGCATCCGGCCGACTACACGCCGGTGTGCACGACCGAACTCGGGCTGACCTCGAAGCTGAAGGGCGAATTCGAGAAGCGCAACGTGAAGGTGATCGCGCTGTCGGTCGACGGTGTCGAATCGCACAAGGGCTGGATCAACGACATCAACGAAACGCAGTCGACGGTTGTCGGTTTTCCGATCATCGCCGATGCGGACCGCAAGGTTTCGCAGCTGTACGACATGATCCACCCGAACGCGAACGAAACGCTGACGGTGCGTTCGCTGTTCGTGATCGACCCGAACAAGAAGGTGCGGCTCACCATCACGTACCCGGCCAGCACGGGGCGCAACTTCGACGAAGTGCTGCGCGTGATCGACTCGCTGCAGCTGACCGACAACTACAAGGTCGCGACGCCGGGCAACTGGAAGGATGGCGACGACGTCGTGATCGTGCCGTCGCTGCAGGATCCGGAAGAGCTGAAGAAGCGCTTCCCGAAGGGCTTCAACGCAGTGCGTCCGTATCTGCGCCTCACGCCGCAGCCGAACAAGTAAGCAGCGGCTGCGCACGAACGCGGTAGCGGGCCTGCGGCCCGGCGTGCGGCTCCGATGAAAACGGCCCGCCCGGCAGTCATGCCGGGCGGGCCGTGTCTTTTGCGCGTGCTCGTGCGCAGCATCGCTGCCGCGCACGCCGCACCCGGACGATCAGAAGAACGCCTGGATGCCCGTCTGCGCGCGGCCGAGGATCAGCGCGTGGATATCGTGCGTGCCTTCGTACGTGTTGACCACTTCGAGGTTCACGAGGTGGCGTGCGACGCCGAATTCGTCCGAGATGCCGTTGCCGCCGAGCATGTCGCGCGCGAGCCGGGCGATGTCGAGCGCCTTGCCGCACGAGTTGCGCTTCATGATCGACGTGATCTCGACGGCCGCCGTGCCTTCGTCCTTCATCCGGCCGAGACGCAGCACGCCTTGCAGGCCGAGCGTGATTTCGGTCTGCATGTCCGCGAGCTTCTTCTGGATCAGCTGGTTCGCAGCGAGCGGCCGGCCGAACTGCTGGCGGTCGAGCACGTACTGGCGCGCGGTGTGCCAGCAGGACTCGGCGGCGCCCAGCGCGCCCCATGCGATCCCGTAGCGGGCCGAGTTCAGGCACGTGAACGGGCCGCGCAGGCCGCTCACGTTCGGCATCAGGTTCTCTTCCGGGACGAATACCTCGTCGAGGACGATCTCGCCGGTGATCGACGCGCGCAGCCCGACCTTGCCGTGGATCGCGGGTGCCGACAGGCCCTTCCAGCCTTTCTCGAGGATGAAGCCGCGAATCGCGTCCTTGCCGTTTTCTTCCAGCTTCGCCCACACGACGAACACGTCGGCGATCGGCGAGTTCGTGATCCACATCTTCGCGCCGGACAGCGAGTAGCCGCCGGGCACCTTCTTCGCGCGGGTGACCATGCTGCCCGGATCGGAGCCGTGGTTCGGCTCGGTCAGCCCGAAGCAGCCGATCCATTCGCCGGTCGCGAGCTTCGGCAGGTATTTCTGCTTCTGCGCGTCGGAGCCGAATTCGTGGATCGGCACCATCACGAGCGACGACTGCACGGACATCATCGACCGGTAGCCCGAATCGACGCGCTCGACTTCGCGGGCGATCAGCCCGTAGCTCACGTAATTGAGGCCGGGGCCGCCGTATTCCTCGGGAATCGTCGGGCCGAGCAGGCCGACTTCGCCCATCTCGCGGAAGATTTCGGCGTCGGTACGTTCGTGGCGGAACGCCTCGGTCACGCGCGGCGCGAGCTTGTCCTGCGCGTAGGCTTGCGCGGCATCGCGCACCATCCGCTCTTCTTCGGTCAGTTGCTGGTTGAGCAGCAGCGGATCGTCCCAATGAAAAGTTGCAGCACTCATCGTCTCATCTCCTGTCGGCCCGAGTTGGCGCTTCAGCGCTTACTCGGGCCCCATGCTTTGCGGTCGGCCCGAGTTGGCGCTTCAGCGCTTACTCGGGTCCCATGCTTTGCGGTCGGCCCGAGTTGGCGCTTCAGCGCTTACTCGGGTCCCATGCTTTGCGGTCGGCCCCGGGTTTCCGGCCGGGCCCCATGCCTAAAGTTCGCTTGACTCAAGTTCCGCTGTGCGGAACAATGTTTTGCAAATCGAACCCAGTGTAGCACCAGATGACACTTTCAACCATCGACGAAACCACGATCGACGAACGCAAGTTCGTCGTCGCGCTCGCGCGCGGGCTTGACCTGCTGCGCGCATTCCGGCCGGGCGAGACGATGCTCGGCAACCGCGACTTCGCGGAGCGCACGGGGCTGCCGAAGGCGACCGTGAACCGGCTCGCCTACACGCTGACCGTGCTTGGCTACCTGCGCTACGACGAGACGCTCGGAAAGTATGCGCTCGACGCCGGCGTGCTGTCGCTCGGCTACGCGCTGCTGTCGGGTTCGGGGACGATCGACCTCGCGCGGCCGCACATGCAGGCGCTCGCGCGCGACATCGGCGCGGCCGTGTCGCTCGGCTGTCGCGACGGGCTCGACATGATCTATCTGGAGACGATCCGCAGCGAGACCGCGCTGACGCTCGGGCTCGCGCCCGGTTCGCGGCTGTCGATGCTGACGAGCTCGATGGGGCGCGCGTACCTGGCCGTGCAGCCGGAGGACGTGCGCCGCGCGCTCTATGCGGAGCTGCATCGCGCGGCCGGCGGCGCGGCCGACGCCGATGCGCTCGTCGCCGCCGCGCAGCACGCGGTGGCCGAGTTCTCGGCAGGCGGTTGCTGTTATTCGTTCCGGGCGTGGCACATGGACGTCAACGCGGCGGCCGTACCGTTTCGCGAGCCGCGCGAGGGGCGCTGGCTGATCCTGAGCTGCAGTGGCCCCGCGTCGTCAATGGACGAGGACGTGTTCCGGACGCAGATTGGACCGAAGTTGAAGACGCTCGCGCAACGGCTCGGGCAGACGGCCTGAGCACGGCGGCGCGCGGTACGGGGCCGTCGTCGGTCCGGACGGTCACGGGCGAGGGTGGCACCGTCGCCGGCGGTTGTGCCGCAGGCGAACCGCGCGCATGATCGTTCGCCCACTCACCGACGAAGAGGCTGGCCATGTCTCACGCAGAACCGATGGAAGGCGGATGCGCATGTGGTGCGATCCGGTACCGGATCGCCCATGTTCCGGTCGACGCCGGTTTTTGCCACTGCCGGCTTTGCCAGCGTACGACCGGCGCGGCGGTCGTCGCGTCGGCATCGGTGCCGATCGACGCGTTCGCTTACCTGCAAGGTGAGCCGACGGTCTACGCGTCGAGCGCGTGGGGTGAGCGACGCTTCTGTGGCCGCTGCGGCGCGCAGCTCGAATACCGGCTCAGCGATACACCTAAAACCGTCGAGATCAATTGCGCGACGCTCGATGAGCCGGCGCGGCTGCGTCCGGCCTGGCATGTCTGGTACGGGGATCGCTATCCGGGCATCGAGATCGACGACGATCTGCCCAAGTATGACGACGGCGGAAGGGTATAAGCGGTAACCGCCGACGCCGGAAGCGAAGGGCGCCCACGAAGCCGGTCTTTCAGCGAGGTCGGCAACAACCCGCCGGACATCGGACGGCCGGTCAAGCCAGGCGACCCGATCCTCCCGTCACATCACCCGCGCCCCACATCGGGTGTGCCGGCCACCTCATCCACTCACGCCGTCACGACCTTCGCAAACACGGGCCCTTGCATGAACCGCACGTCGTGCTGGCGCAGCAGCTCGCACTGCGTTTCGTCGACGACGCCGTCGAAGATCAGCGGAATCCGCACGCGCTGCGCATACGCGACGAGCGCCTTGACCATCCCGTCGCGCAACGCGATGCCCGCATCCATCTTGATGTAGTCGGGGCGCGCCATCTCCGATTCGACCGCGAGGATGCGGCCCGGGTCGGGCAGCTTGTCCGCGACCTTGAAGCCGTGATGCTGGTAGCTGCGCGTCAGGTAGCCGAGGAAGGTCTTGTGCGCGACCGCGACCGCCGGCAGCTCGATCACGATCCGCTCGCTCGGCAGCCCGAAACGCTGCAGCACCGACGAGAAATGCTTGCCGTGGTCGTACTTCACGCTCTTCAGCAGCCGTTCGTGCACGCGCAGGAACAGCAGCCCGTGGCGCTGCGCGCCGAAGAAGTTGATCGAGTGCAACGTGCGCGACAGGCGGTCGATCGCCACGAGCGTCTGGTCGTCGACGGCCGAGTCGACCGGATCGTGCGGCGCGCCCGTGACGACGGTGACGGCCTGGAACCCGAGCTCGTCGCCGTAGCGCTCGATTGCGTCGGCGAACGACGTCGATTGCGGCGCACCCGGCATCGTCACGTCGTAGATCGGTTCGTAGGCGCTGCCGAGCGTGCGCTCAGGCAGGTTCGCGCTGGCGGTGCCGCCATCGGCGAGCGTGAGGTGATCCCGCAGATACGGCAGTTGCCCCGCACGGGCGACCAGCTCGGGAATGGTGGGCGGAATCATCGGCGTAAGAAGGAAAAACGGCGGCCGAACGGGCCGCCTCGTAGCTTGATATTAGCAGCGCCGGCCAAGCTCGGCTTGGCGTTTCGTTCATATGGTTATCCCGTCCTCGATGCTTCGCCTAGGGTTTACGTTGATTTCACTATTCGTAATTGGTTTTACTATTCGTAAATCCAAGATTTGTCGCCGATCAAGAAATGCGGCATGCGGGCGCCGCGAAACGGCGCCGTTCACGAATCAACAGGAAGCAAGGAGCGAGACGTGGCGGTTGACAGGAATGGCACGCGGGACGGCGGCGCGGCGCGCCGGCAGGCGACGGACGGGATGACGGGCGGGCCGGCGTGCGCCCGGCAGGGTTGAGGGGCGGATGGCGACCATGAGCATCGATTACCAGACGCTGAAGTTCGAATACCGCGCGCGTGCGCAGGACACCGCCGTTCACCCGGTGATCGTCGTCGGCGCGGGCCCGGTGGGCCTCGCGGCCGCGATCGACCTCGCGCAGCAGGGCGTGCCCGTCGTGCTGCTCGACGACGACGACACGCTGTCGACCGGCTCGCGCGCGATCTGCTTCGCGAAGCGCACGCTCGAGATCTTCGACCGGCTCGGCTGCGGCGAGCGCTTCGTCGACAAGGGCGTGAGCTGGCACGTCGGCAAGGTGTTTCTGCAGGACGAGCAGCTGTACGCGTTCGACCTGCTGCCCGAGGAAGGGCATGCGCGCCCCGCGTTCATCAACCTGCAGCAGTACTACGTCGAAGGCTATCTGGCCGACCGCGCGTTCGAGCTGCCGAACATCGACATCCGCTGGAAGCACAAGGTGACGGGCATCGACCAGTCGGCCGAACACGCGGTGCTGACGATCGAAACGCCGGAAGGTATCGCGACGCTGCGCGCGCAGTACGTGATCGCGGCCGACGGCTCGCGCAGCCCGATGCGCACGATGATGGGCCTCGAAAGCCACGGCCGCACGTTCAAGGACCGCTTCCTGATCGCCGACGTGAAGATGAAGGCGGAGTTTCCGACCGAGCGCTGGTTCTGGTTCGATCCGCCGTTCCATCCCAATCAGTCGGTGCTGCTGCATCGCCAGCCCGACAACGTGTGGCGCATCGACTTCCAGCTCGGCTGGGATGCCGACCCCGTCGCCGAGAAGCAGCCGGAACGCGTGATCCCGCGCGTGCGCGCGCTGCTCGGGCCGGACGTCGAGTTCGAGCTCGAATGGGTGAGCGTCTATACGTTCCGCTGCCAGCGGATGGAGTCGTTCCGTCACGGCCGCGTGCTGTTCGCCGGCGATTCCGCGCACGGCGTGTCGCCGTTCGGCGCGCGCGGTGCGAACAGCGGCGTGCAGGATGCGGACAACCTCGCGTGGAAGCTGAAGCTCGTGCTCGACGGCCGTTCGGCCGACAGCCTGCTCGACACGTATGCGAGCGAGCGCGAGTTCGCGGCCGACGAGAACATCCGCAACTCGACGCGCTCGACCGACTTCATCACGCCGAAGAGCCCGGTGTCGCGCGTGTTCCGCGACGCGACGCTGAAGCTCGCGCGCGACTGCGAATTCGCGCGCAAGCTCGTGAACAGCGGCCGCCTGTCGGTGCCGGCGGTGCTGGCCGATTCGCCGCTGAACACGCCGGACCGCCACGGCGACACCTTCGCGGGCGCGATGCGGCCGGGTGCCGCGGCAGCCGATGCGCCGGTGCGGACGCAGGGCGCGTCGGGCTGGTTGCTGCAGCATCTGGGCAGCGGCTTCACCGGCGTGCTGTTCGGGTTGCCGGGCGACGCGGCCGCGCTTGCGCAGGCGCTCGACGGCCTCGCGCTGCCGGTGCGGCCCGTGCTCGTCGTGCCGGCCGGGCACGCGCAGCCGATCGCGGGTGTCGTCGTCGTGGAGGACGTCGACGGCTTTGCCGCGCAACGCTACGACGCGAAGCCCGGCACGTTCTACCTGCTGCGCCCCGACCAGCATGTCTGCGCCCGCACGCGCGCGCTCGACCGTCAGGCGCTTGCCGACGCCCTGGCACGCGCGACCTGCGCACGCTGAAAACGATAAAGACACCGGAGACTCCGTCATGCCCTCACTCGACACCCGCCCGCGCCTGGCCGACCCGGACGCGTTCTACGAAGCGCTGATCGACATGCATCGCGACCTGTCCGACGCCGACAGCCAGCTCGTCAACGCGAAGCTGATCCTGCTGCTCGCGAACCAGATCGGCGACGCCGACGTGCTGCGCGAAGCGATGACGCTCGCGCGGCAGGGCGTGACGCCGCCCGTGCATCCGGCTGCCGAGGTCGCGCAATGAGTGCGGCTCCGGCCGACGCACGCGTGCTCGAAGTCGAGTGCGTGATCGACGATACCCATCGCCCGGGCTTTCACTGGATGTTGCTCGTGTTGTGCGGGCTGTGCCTCGTGATCGACGGTTTCGATGCGCAGGCGATGGGCTACGTCGCGCCGAGCGTGATTGCCGAATGGGGCGTGCCGAAGCAGGCGCTTGGGCCCGTGTTCAGCGCGAGCCTGTTCGGGATGCTGCTGGGCGCGCTCGGGCTGTCGGTGCTGGCCGACCGGATCGGGCGGCGCCCGGTGCTGATCGGCTCGACGCTGTTCTTCGCGGTGACGATGCTCGCGACGCCGTTCGCGGGCTCGATCCCGGTGCTGATGGCGCTGCGCTTCGTCACGGGCCTCGGCCTCGGCTGCATCATGCCGAATGCGATGGCGCTGGTCGGCGAGTTCAGCCCGGCTGCGCATCGCGTGAAGCGGATGATGATCGTGTCGTGCGGCTTCACGCTCGGCGCGGCGCTCGGCGGCTTCATCAGCGCCGCGCTGATTCCGGCCCTCGGCTGGCGGTCGGTGTTCTTCGTCGGCGGCGCGGTGCCGCTCGTGCTGACGGTCGCGATGGTCGCGCGGCTGCCCGAGTCGCTGCAGTTCCTGGTGCTGAAAGGGCGCGTCGCGCAGGCGCGCGACTGGCTCGCGCATTTCGCGCCGCAGGCCGGCATCGATGCGAATACGCGGCTCGTCGTGCGCGAGCGCGCCGCGACCGGCGCACCGGTCGCCGAGCTGTTCAGCCATGGGCGCCTGCCGGTCACGCTGCTGCTGTGGGCGATCAGCTTCATGAACCTGATCGATCTGTACTTCCTGTCGAACTGGCTGCCGACCGTGATGCGCGACGCGGGCTATTCGCCCGGCACGGCGGTGATCGTCGGCACGGTGCTGCAGACGGGCGGCGTGGTCGGCACGCTGTCGCTCGGCTGGTTCATCGAACGCCACGGCTTCGTGCGCGTGCTGTTCGCATGCTTCGCGTGCGCGGCCGTGTCGGTGGGGTTGATCGGCTCGGTCGCGCATGCGCTGCCGTGGCTGCTGGTGGTGGTGTTCGCGGGCGGGTTCTGCGTGGTCGGCGGGCAGCCGGCCGTCAACGCGCTCGCGGGCCAGTATTACCCGACGTCGCTGCGCTCGACGGGCATCGGCTGGAGCCTCGGCATCGGCCGGATCGGCTCGGTGCTCGGGCCGCTCGTCGGCGGACAACTGATTGCGCTCAACTGGTCGAACGGTGCGCTGTTCCACGCGGCCGCGGTGCCCGTGCTGTGCTCGGCGCTGTTCGTCCTCGGGCTTGCCGGTGTGACGCGGCGCAACGGCGCGCAGGCGCCGAACGCTGCGATGAATTGAGGGAGAAAGGAAACGATGACGCTTGACCTGTCGAAACCGGCGACCGCCGGCTACCTGAGCGGTTTCGCGAACGAATTCGCGACCGAGGCACTGCCCGGCGCGTTGCCGCACGGCCGCAACTCGCCGCAGCGCGCGCCGTACGGGCTGTATGCGGAGCAACTGTCGGGCACCGCGTTCACCGCGCCGCGCGGCCACAACCGCCGCTCGTGGCTGTACCGCATCCGCCCGGCGGCCGTACACCGGCCGTTCGAGCCGTACGCGGGCCCGCAGCAGCTCGTGTCGGAATTCGGCGATTCGGTCGACGTGCCGCCGACGTCGCCGAACCAGCTGCGCTGGGATCCGCTGCCGATGCCGGTCGATCCGACCGATTTCGTCGACGGTCTCGTGACGATGGCCGGCAACGGGTCGGCCGCCGCGATGAACGGTTGCGCGATCCACCTGTATGCCGCGAATCGCTCGATGCAGGATCGCTTCTTCTACAGCGCGGACGGCGAACTGCTGATCGTGCCGCAGCAGGGGCGGTTGTTCATTGCGACCGAATTCGGTCGGCTCGACGTCGAGCCGTTCGAGATCGCGGTGATCCCGCGCGGCGTGCGTTTTTCCGTCGCGCTGCCGGACGGCGACGCACGCGGCTACATCTGCGAAAACTTCGGCGCGCAACTGCGCCTGCCGGATCTCGGCCCGATCGGCTCGAACGGTCTCGCGAACCCGCGCGACTTCCTGACGCCGCAAGCCGCGTACGAAGACCGCGAAGGCGCGTTCGAGCTGATCGCGAAGCTGAACGGCCGCCTGTGGCGCGCGGACATCGGCCATTCGCCGCTCGACGTCGTCGCATGGCACGGCAACTACGCGCCGTACAAGTACGACCTGCGCCTGTTCAACACGATCGGCTCGATCAGCTACGACCATCCCGATCCGTCGATCTTCCTGGTGCTGCAGTCGCAGAGCGATACGCCGGGTGTCGACACGATCGACTTCGTGATCTTCCCGCCGCGCTGGCTCGCAGCCGAGGATACGTTCCGCCCGCCCTGGTTCCACCGCAACGTCGCGAGCGAGTTCATGGGGCTCGTGCACGGCGCGTACGACGCGAAGGCCGAAGGCTTCGTGCCGGGCGGCGCGAGTCTGCACAACTGCATGTCGGGCCACGGGCCCGACGCGGATACGTTCGAGAAGGCGTCCGCGAGCGACACGACGAAGCCGCACAAGGTCGACGCGACGATGGCGTTCATGTTCGAAACCCGCACGCTGATCCGGCCGACGCGCTACGCGCTCGACACCGCGCAGCTGCAGGCCGACTACTTCGAATGCTGGCAAGGCATCAAGAAACATTTCAACCCGGAGCAACGTTGACGTCCTCGCCTCCCGAACGGGGGGCGATTCCCACGACTGGCGATGCACGTCCGCATCGGAGAATGTTCAGCGCAGCGTTGATATCACGATCATGCACGACACCACAGCCATCGCAGGCCCACTCTCTTATTCGCAGTCCTGCGATACCTTTCGGCCGCGTCGTGCTGTCTTTCGACCCGCACGCCGAACAGGACTGGGTAGAACCGCTTTCGTCGACTTCCTCGAACGTGGCTCCGTGCGCGATCGCCTTGTAACGGAGTTTGCTTCGGAAGGACGACCAGGATGCGTCGTACACGCTCTTCGCCATCCTGGTTCTGGCAAGCTTGGCGGCCGACACGTTGCCGACCGCGATGTAATCAAAGCGTCGCACCAGATCGAGTGCGAGCTTGTGCTGGAAATCGGCTCGGGCGTTCGCGACCTTCGCGTGCAACTTCGCGATATGCCTCTTGTGTTTGCGCGCCCGTTGCGCTTTCGCGAGCTTCTCGGCCGCGCATCGGCCGAACCGATCGTTAGGCAGCTTCTCGCCGGTCGAAAGTGTGGCGAAGTCTTTCAGGCCGAGATCAATTCCGACACCGGAACGGATCGGGCGGGCCTGAATATCCGGCACCTCGATCACGATGTTGAGAAACCAGTTGCCGCGCGCGTCCTGCGCAAAGCTGGTTCCGTCCTTGATCTTGCCTTCGGGAAGCGGGCGGCTGTTGAACACGCGAAAGGTGTTGCCGGCAAAGCGAAAGGCATCACCCTCGCGCTTCAAGTCGCGTCCCTTCAGCGGCACCCAGCCGAGCGATCTCTTACCGCGATAGCGCAGGTAAGGGCGTCGGTGCTGGCTGCGCGATTGCGCGTACTGCTCGCAAGTTGCGTTGATCGTACCGGAGTGGATGCCGAGCTCCTTGCTGCCGCCGCTCGTCAGTCCATTCAGATCGAATCCTGTTGGCCACTTCTTGCTCCACTTGAGCGCGTGTTTCTGCGTGTCGTTGCAGAAGTTCCAGACGTAGTTCACCGCACGGCTCTGCTTGTTAAGCAGTCCGTTGAGCGACTTCACTCGGTAGCGGTAGACAAGAATCATACCGGTGATGCTAACCCCTGGAAGAAGCTGCCTGTCAACGGCACTCTTTCCCTCCCCGCCCTGAAGGACGGGATTTTTCGGAGCATCTGATGAGCGATACCCAAGACTGGCGCGCGACGCTCGACCCGGCTCGCAAGAGTTGGGTCGGGACGGCGAACGATCCCGCCTGCGATTTCCCGATCCAGAACCTGCCGTTCGGGATCTTCAGCGATGCGAAGCAAGCGTCGCGCCGTGCAGGCGTGGCACTCGGCGACCAGATCGTCGATCTCGCGGCGCTCGCGCGCGCGGGCCTCGTGACGCTGCCGGCCGGCGCCGATGCGTTCGCCGCGCCGACGCTCAACCCGTTCATCGCACTGGGCCGCGACGCATGGCGCAGCGTGCGCGTGCAGCTGTCTGATTTGTTTTCGCGCGACAACGCCCGGTTGCGCGACGATACGGCGCTGCGCGCGCAGGTGCTCGTCGCGCAGCGCGACGCGACGCTGCATCTGCCGGTCGACATTCCCGGCTATACCGACTTCTATTCGTCGAAGGAGCACGCGACCAACGTCGGCTCGATGTTCCGTGATCCGAAGAATGCACTGCTGCCGAACTGGTCGGAGATGCCGATCGGCTACAACGGCCGCGCGTCGTCGGTGGTCGTGAGCGGCACGCCGGTGCGGCGTCCGAACGGGCAACTGAAGCTGCCCGACCAGGAGCGTCCGGTGTTCGGCGCATGCCGCAAGCTCGACATCGAACTCGAGACGGGCTTCATCGTCGGCAAGGGCAACGCGCTCGGCGAGCCGATCGCGTGCGAGGACGCGGAAGCGCATATCTTCGGGATGGTGCTGCTGAACGACTGGAGCGCGCGCGACATCCAGCAATGGGAATACGTGCCGCTCGGCCCGTTCAACGCGAAGACGTTCGCGACGACGATCTCGCCGTGGATCGTCACGCTCGACGCGCTCGAACCGTTCCGCACTGCGCAGCCGGAGCAATCGCCGCAGCCGCTCGCGTACCTGCAGCACGCAGGCAAGCATGCGTTCGACATCGCGCTCGAAGTGACGCTGCGCGAGGAAGGGGCGGCCGAAGCAACCTCGATCTGCCGCACGAACTTCAAGCACATGTACTGGACGATGGCGCAGCAGCTCGCGCATCACACGGTCGCGGGCTGCAACACGCGAGTGGGCGACCTGATGGGTTCGGGCACGATCAGCGGGCCGACGAAGGATTCGTTCGGCAGCCTGCTCGAACTGACGTGGAACGGCAAGGAGCCGGTCACGCTGAACGGCGGCCGCAGCCGCGCGTTCATCGAGGACGGCGACGAGCTCACGCTCGCCGGCTGGTGCCAGGGCGACGGCTATCGCGTCGGCTTCGGCGCGTGTGTCGGCACGATCCTGCCGGCGTTGAAGGCGTAACGCGCAACGTGGCGCGAGCATGAGCAAGACGGCCCGCATTGCGCGGGCCGTCGTCGTTTCGAAGTCGGCGTATTCAGTGGAAGGGCGGCGCGCGGTGGCGTGCTCGCGCCGGCGTCAGACCGCGCGTTGCAACGCGGCGCGACGTTCCCACAGCGCGGCCGCGACGAACGCCGCGACGCAGACGACCAGCACGCCGACCAGCGCGTTGCTGCCCAGTTGCTCCATCAGCGCACCGGCGACCAGCGGGCCGCCGAAACTCGCGGCGCTCCACGATGCCGACACGAGCGAGCTTGCGGTGACGAGCGCCGCACCGCGGAAGCGTTGGCCGCACGCGACGAGCGACAGCGTATAGATGCTGCCGGCCGCCGCGCCGAGCACGAACAGCAGCGGCCAGCACAGCCACGGATTCGCGATCACGAACGGCAGCAGCGGCAGGCCCGCGAGCACGATCCAGCCTGCGCCGAGATGCACGCGTTCGCGGCCGAGCTTGTCCGCGAGCCAGCCGATCGGGAACTGCATCGCGGTATCGCCGAACAGCATGATCGACGCGAGCAGCACGGCCGTGGCACTCGCGACGCCGTGATCCATCGCGTAGAGCGGCAGCAGCGACAGCGCGAGCGTATCGAACAGCGCGAAGAAGCCGGTGCCGATGATCAGCGCGGGCATGCGCGGCAGCACGGCGAGCCAGTGATCGTGCTGCGCGTGATGCGCGTCGTCGCCGGCGAGCGGCGCGCGACGGATCGTCGCGAGCGTCGGCAGCGCGAGCAGGAACAGCGCGCCGCACAGCGCGAAGCGGATGCTCGTCGCGCCCGCGATCTGGCTCACGAGCACGGGGCCCGCCATCTGGAACAGCGTGAAGTTGGTCGCGTAGATCGCGACGACGCGGCCGCGCGTCGAATCGTCGGCGAGCTGGTTGACCCACGCTTCGCCGATCGTAAACAGCAGCATCAGCGCCGCGCCGCACAGCACGCGCAGCGCGCCCCACAGAATCAGGTTCGACGTGAACTGCATCAGCGCGGTGGCGGCCGCGAGCAGCACGACCGACACGACGATCGCGCGGCGCGAGCCGATGTGTCGTGCGAGCGCGGTGACGAACGGGACGATCGCAAGGCCGCCGAGGGCCTGCGCGGCCGTCAGCATGCCGACGACGTTGGTGCCGTGCCCGGCTTCGGTCAGCGCGAGCGCGGTGAGCGGCAGCGTGGCGCCGGTGCCGAGACCGACGACCGCGACGCTCAGAATGAGGGCGAGGAAATCGCGATTAAGAATGGCTTTCATCGGGCGCGATGCTACACCTCGGACCTTGAAAGGTCCATGAAGGCCATCAGCTTCGAGTGGAGTTGTGTACGCAACGATTTCAACAGGGTTGCGTTACACGTATTCGGTCGGCACGGCCACCGGGCGGCGTTCGAGCGACGCCGACCACAGCGTGAGCGCGAGTGCCGCGACGGCCATTGCGACGCCGACCCACGGCAGGTTCACGAGCGACATGCCGGAGCCGATCGCCATCCCGCCGAGCCACGCGCCGGTTGCGTTGCCGAGGTTGAACGCGCCCTGGTTCAGCGTCGACGCGAGGTTCGGCGCGTCGCTGGCGCGGTCGACGATCAGGATCTGCAGCGGCGGCACGATCGCGAACGCGAGGATGCCCCACACGAAGATCGTCGCGAGCGCGGCGAACGGCAGGTGCATCGTGCCCGCGAACAGCGCGAGGATCACGCCGATCAAGGCGAGCGTCGCGATCAGCGACGGCATCCGGCGCCAGTCGGCGAGCTTGCCGCCGAGCGTGCCGCCGACCGTCAGGCCGAGGCCGAACAGCAGCAGCACGTAAGTGACCTGGCGTGGCGAGAAGCCCGTCACGTCCTCGAGGATCGGCGTGATGTACGTGAACACGCTGAACAGGCTGGCCGATGCGAGCACGCTGATGCCGAGCACCATCAGCACCTGCGGATGCTTCAGCACGCTGAATTCGCGCGTGATGCTGGTGTCGGGCATCGCGAGGTTCTTCGGCAGGCAGACGGCGAGCGCGGCGGCCGCGGCAATGCCGATGCCGGTGACGGCCCAGAACGTCGCGCGCCAGCCGAACGCCTGGCCGAGCGCGGTGCCGAGCGGCACGCCGAGCACGTTCGCGAGGGTGAGGCCGGTGAACATCAGCGCGATCGCCTGCGCGCGACGGTTCGGCGCGACGAGATTGCTCGCGACCACCGAGCCGATCCCGAAGAACGCGCCGTGGCAGAACGCGGTGACGACGCGCGCGGCCATCAGCACCGCATAGCCCGGTGCGATCGCGCAGAACAGGTTGCCCGCGATGAACAGCCCGATCAGGCCCATCAGCGCACGCTTGCGCGGCATCTTCGCGGTGACGATCGCGAGGATCGGCGCACCGATCGTCACGCCGAGCGCATAGCCGGACACGAGCATCCCGGCGGCCGGGATCGACACGCCGAGGTCGCGCGCGACATTGGGCAGCAGCCCCATGATCACGAACTCGGTGGTACCGATTCCAAATGCGGCGACGGCGAGGGCGAAAAGAGGTAAGGGCATCGCGGTAGGCTCGGGAAAAGCCGCCGCTCGGGCGGGCGCGGGATGCGCGGGACGGGCGGACGGTAAGGCGAACGACAGCCGCGATTCTACTTCAGTGAAAACCCCTATGCTTGGGGCCAAAACGGATGTTGCCGGCGTGCGACGGGGCAGTGCGCGAGACGCTCACAGTGTGGGATTCGACGCGGTTTGCGGCGGCGAATGTGTCGGGGGCGGAGCGATGACGGCGGCGGGGTGGTCGTCAGGCGGTGCGCTCGGGGGATCCGTCGACACGGGTGGGTGAGGCGCCTGCTGCGTCCGCGTCGGCATCCACGGGCGACGACGGCGAGCCGGCGGCATCGCTCGCGGCCGGATCGTCCCAGCCGTTTTCGAACAGGCACGCTTCGATCGGCATCCGCGCAGCCCAACGCTCCTGCTCGAGCATCGGCTTCGCGTAGAACGCGTCGACGTGCCCGACGCACAGCACGGCGATCGGCTTCGCACCGTCGGGCATCCGCAGCAGCGCGCGCAGCGCGTCGACATCGAACAGCGATACCCAGCCCATTCCGAGCCCTTCGGCGCGGGCTGCGAGCCACATGTTCTGGATCGCGCACGCGGCGGACGCGAGATCCATCTCCGGTAACGTGCGGCGGCCGAACACGTGGCGCTCGCGGCCGTCGGCGAGCGCGACGACCAGCAGCTCGCCGCATTCGCGCACGCCTTCGACCTTCAATCGCATGAACTCGTCCTGGCGCTCGCCGAGTGCGTCGGCGGTCGCGCGGCGCTCGGCCTCGACCAGCGCATGGATCGCGGTCCGCAGCGCGGGATCGGTGATGCGGATGAAGCGCCACGGCTGCATGAAGCCGACGCTCGGCGCGTGATGCGCCGCGCGCAGCAACCGTGCGAGCACGGCCGGATCGACGGGGGCCGGCGTGAAGTGGCGCATGTCGCGCCGTTCGAAAATGGCACGGTAGACGGCGGCGATGTCGGAGTCGTCGAAACGCATGAGCAGGCGGGGGCGGGATAACGTCGGCGCAACGATAGCAGACGGCGCGCGGGAATCGTTACATCAGTCGAAACAAAGCACGAAATTGTTGATGCAAAAGATCGCATTTTCAGTGTCGATCAAAAGCAAACGATTGCGATGGCGCCGGTCACCATGAAATGGGCCGATTTCGTCGATTTGTCAGCGATTCGCCGTCACGACGTTCTGCGGCGTGCCCGCATGCCACGCCTCGATGTTCAGCAATGTGGTGTGCGCGATCTCGGCGAGCGCCTCGCGCGTGAAGAATGCCTGGTGCGACGTGACGATCACGTTCGGGAACGTCAGCAGGCGCGCGAGCACGTCGTCCTGCAGCGGCAGGTCGGAGTGATCCTCGAAGAAGAGCCCGCTTTCCTCTTCGTACACGTCGAGCCCGAGATGGCCGAGCTGACCGCTCTTGAGCGCGTCGACCAGCGCCTGCGCATCGACGAGGCCGCCGCGCCCGGTGTTGATCAGCATCGCGCCGTGCTTCATCCGCGCGAGCGTCCGTTCGTTGATCAGATGGTGCGTCGACGGCAGCAACGGGCAGTGCAGGCTGACGATGTCGGCGTGGTGCAGCAACTCGTCGAGCTCGACATAGCGCGCGCCGAACGCGATCAGCTCGTCGTTGTACGGCGGCACCGAGTGCGCGAGCACATGCATCCCGAAGCCCATCATGATTTTCGCGAACACGCTGCCGATGATGCCGGTGCCGATCACGCCGACGGTCTTGCCGTGCAGGTCGAAGCCGAGCAGGCCGTTCAGCGAGAAGTCGCCTTCGCGGGTGCGCGCGACGGCGCGCGGCAGGCGGCGGTTGAGCGCGAGGATCAGCGCGACCGCGTGCTCGGCCACCGCGTGCGGCGAATAGGCGGGCACGCGCACGACCGTGATGCCGAGCCGCTCGGCGGCGGCCAGGTCGACATGGTTGAAGCCCGCCGAGCGCAGCGCGATCAGGCGCGTGCCGCCGTCCGCGAGCCGTTCGAGCACGGCCGCGTCGACGGTGTCGTTGACGAACGGGCAGACGACGTCATAGCCATGCGCGAGGATCGCGGTTTCCGCGTCGAGGTGCGACGGCTGGAAGTGCAGCCGATAGCCGAACCGCCGGTTGGCGGCAGCAAACGAATCGTCGTCGTACTGCCGGCTGCTGAACAGGATCACGCGCACGCTGCACCTCCGATGGCTGACGCGCGCAGTTTACTGCAGGCCCGTGACGATGTCGGCGCGCTCGGGCCCGCGCGGCGGCAGCAGGAAGCCGTAGTCGGTGCGTTCGCGGGCTGGCTGCGCGCTGAAGTGATCGAGCGCGTGCTCGACGAAGCTGCGCGTCCGGGCGGGCACGTACTGGCGGTTCGGGTAGACGAGCGACAACTGCGTGTCGGGATCGTCGATCCGGTAGCCGGCCATCAGCCGCACGAGCGTGCCGTTTGCGAGCGCGCTGGCGACGCACGGCTCGGGCAGCACCGCGATGCCGGCACCGGCCACGGCGGCCGCCTGGACGAGCGCGAGCTGGTTGACCGTGCAGGCCGGGCGCACCGTGACGGAATGCGCGATGCCGTCGTGGCCGACCAGTTGCCACGCGGGCGCATGCTGGTGCGGCGCGAGCGTGACCCAGTCGTGGCCCGGCAGGTCGTCGGGCACGCGGGGCTCGCCGCGTCGCTCGAGATAGGCCGGTGCCGCGACTGCGACGAACGGGTTCGGCGCGAGCGCGTGGCCGACCAGCGTCGGGTTGCCGTCGAGCCGGTTGCCGGTGACGATGCCGACGTCGTAACCCGAATCGAGCACGTCGAGCGGCCCCTCGGCGACGGTCAGTTGCACACGCAATTCGGGGTAGCGATGCCGGAAGCTGCTGACGAGCGGCGTCAGCGCAAGCGGCGACAGCAGGCCCGACGCGACGACGCGCAGCGTGCCGGCCGGTTCGCGCACGGCATGCGCGACGGACGATTCGAGGTGGTCGAATTCCTCGAGCAGCGCGCGACACCCGTCGAGGTAGCGCACGCCGGCCTCGGTGAGCGACAGGTTGCGCGTGGTGCGATGGATCAGCCGTGTGTTCAGGTGGCCCTCGAGCATCGCGATCGAACGCGTGACGAGTGCATTGGACACGCCGAGATGGTGCGCCGCGCGCCGGAAGCTCTGCTGCTCGGCGACGCAGACGAATACACGCATGGTCTGAATCTGGTTCATGGCTTGCGTATTTCTGGCCCGGTTGATTGATTATGGTTGTGGTTTTTCGTCGCGCAACCCCGAAAGCGCATCGCGCGACACCCAGTTCTCCCTCGTATCGAAAAATCGCTTTTTTCGATTCCGCAGACGATTGTTCAATACGGAAGCGATATCCGTCAACCTGAGAAAAGGGGCGGGTTGCGAAAAATCGAATTCGGGGGTAACGCGCTAAACCCGGCGCTGTCTCGCACGTCTGCCGTTCAAAGACGGCGGGGTATTCGAATAACCATGGAGGTATCGAATATTTCGTATGTTAATCAATAGGTTGCAATCCAGAGTGGCAGACTTGTTCCGGTATTGACGGGAAGCGATCCCTAATACATGCCGGAATAATGGATGTTTTTCGCCCGTGCGCGGATTTTTCGTATCGGATTCCGTTCGGCGATTTTTATCGTGGATCCGGTCTATTTCGCTCGATACAAAGTCGCGCTGAACCGGCGATCTCGGCGAATCGCGCTGTTATTGACGGAGTAAATCGTGTGCTTGCTGCACGAATGGAACCGTTTCACAACCCGGCCGGCAATCTTTTTTCAATCCGGATGATTGGCGTGCGACCCGCGCGCGGCCGGCTGGCCCGGTGCGGCGACCGGGCCACCGTTGCGCTGTCCGGCCGCGGGTGCCTCTTGCGCGAGGCGGCGGAACGCGGAATGATCGATCAGTTCGCCATGTCGTGCGGCGGGCGCCCGTGCACTTCCTTTCCTCACTTTTTACCAGCCATGTCCATCGATTACTCGCCGATTCCCTGTCCCGTCGTCGTGCCGCTCGACGCGATCCTGCCCGAAGAACCGCTGCTGATGATGGGGGCCGGCCCGGTTCCGATCCCGGCCGCCGTCGCGAAGGCGAACACGATCGTGATCAACCATCTCGGCGCGACGATGGCGAAGATCATCGAGCAGGTGAAGGAGATGGCGCGCTACGTGTTCCAGACCCGCACGAAGTGGGTGCTCGGCGTCGCGGGCCCCGGTTCGGCCGCCATGGAAATGGCGATCTCGAACCTCGCGTGGCGCGGGACGCGCGTGCTGTCGATCCGCAACGGCTTCTTCAGCGCGCGGATGGCCGAGATGGCCACGCGCGTCGGCGCCGACGTCTCGACGCTCGAAGTGGCCGACCGCGCGGTCGCGAGTCTCGACGAGATTGCCGACGCGATCGCCCGCGAGCGGCCCGAGATCGTCACGATCGTGCAGGGCGAGACGTCGAACACCGTGTGGAACCGCGACCTGCGCGACATCGCGGCGCTCGCGAAGGCGGCCGGTGCGCTGGTGGTCGTCGATGCGGTGTGTACGCTGTCGACGATGCCGCTCGAAATGGACGCGTGGGGCATCGACGCGGTGATTACCGGCGGGCAGAAGGGGCTGTCGTCGATCCCGGGCGTGTCGCTGATCGCGTTCTCCGACGCCGCCTGGGACCGGATGAAGCAGCGCCCCGAGCCGAATGCGCACTGGTGTCTCGACATGGCGCTCGCGGAAAACTTCTGGCACAACGCGGGCTATCACTACACGGCGCCGGTGTCGGGCGTGCTCGCGCTGCACGAGGCGCTGCGGCTCGTTTGCGCGGAAACGCTCGAAAGCCGCTTCGCACGCCACCTGCGCTGCTCGCTCGCGCTGCAGGCGGGCGTTGAGGCGATGGGGCTCAAGCTCTATGCGCCGAAGGACTGCCGGCTCAATTCGGTGGTCGGGATCGAGACGCCCGAGGGGCTGACGCCCGGGATGGTCTGCGGCCATATCTCGAAGCAGTACCAGGTCGAGATTTCGGGCTCGTTCGGGTTGCCGATCGTGCGGATCGGCCAGATGGGCGAGCAGTGCCGCGAACACAACCTGTTCCGCACGCTGCACGCGTTCGGCCGCACGATGGTCGACCTGAAGGTGCCGGTCGATCTGCCGGCCGGTGTCGCGGCGCTTGAACAGGAACTGTCGCAGCGCGGCGCGTAAGCCGCGAAACGACGAGAGGGGCCGCGCTCAGCGGCCCTGCATCGCGCGCCGGTACGTATTCGGCGTCGTGCCGTGCGCGTCGCGAAAGCGATGGCTGAAGTGGCCGGCGTTCGCATAGCCGCAGTCGGCCGCGATCTGCGCGAGCGGCAGCGCCGTCGTGCGCAGCAACTCGCGCGCTCGCGCCAGCCGTTGCTCGGCCACCCACGCGTGCGGTGCGCGGCCGAACGACAGCCGGAACATCCGCGAGAAGTGGTACTCGGACAGCGCGGCAACGTCGGCGAGTTCGCCGAGCGTCAGCGGTTGCGTCAGGTAGGTGTCGATGTAGTCGCGCACACGGCGGCGCACGGCCGGCGCGAGCCCGCCGCGGAACGACGTGTCGGTGCGCGTCGTGCTCTGTCCGCGCAGCAGCAGGCTCAGTACCTCGTGCGCGGTCTCGTTCACGCGCAGCCGTTCGTCGGCATCGTCCCAGCCGTCCAGCGCGAGCGAACGCAGCAGCGTCGCGACGCGCGCATCCTCGAAGTAGGTGCGGTCGGCGAGCTTCAGCTCGCGCGGCTCGCGGTCGAGTTCGCGGATCGCGCGCTGCGTGAAGTGTTCGGGCAGGAAATACAGGTGGATGAAGTGCATCTCGCCGCGCACCCACCAGCGCGATTCATGGTCGCCCGGCAGCGCGCACAGCAGGCTCGGCGCGCCGTAGCGCGGCACGCGCTGGCGTTCCGTCCGGTAGCCGCCGTCGAGGTAGCACGACAGCGTATGGTGGCCGGGCTGTTCGTAGACTGTCTCGCTTTCGTCGGTGATCCGCGTCCATTCGGCGATCGCGAGATGGTCGCCGAGCCACGCGAAGCGCTCGAGCGTCGCGTTCGCGTCGGCGAGCGTGCGGCAGACCGACTGCAGGCCGAACGGCAGATCGCCGCCGGCGAGGGCGGCGGGGTGATCGACGGGCGGGGCGGACAGGGAGAGGCTCATGATGGGCCGAGTATAAGCGGGTGCGCGGCGCCGCGTGCGGCGACCCGAAAAAGACCGCAATTCCGGACAATCGGCGCGCGCCGGGCGGCGGCATAGTCGGGATCCGTTTCACCTGTTTTTTCGGATCGTTGCCGCCATGAACCTGTCGCTTTATTTCGTCACCGTGCTGATCTGGGGCACCACCTGGATCGCGATCAAGTGGCAGCTCGGCTCCGTGCCGCCGCCCGTGTCGATCGCATGGCGCTTCTGGCTCGCGGCCGCCGTGCTGTTCGCGCTGCTGCGCGTGATGCGCCGGCCGGTGCGCCCGCCGCGCGAAGCGTGGCGCTTCCTGCTGGCGCAGGGCTTCGCGCTGTTCTGCCTGAATTTCCTGTGCTTCTACTACTCGGAGCAGGTCGTGCCGAGCGGCCTCGTCGCGGTGATTTTCTCGACCGCGCCGCTGTTGAACTCGATCAACGGCCGGCTGTTCATGGGCCGTCCGCTGCGGCCGTCGGCGATCGCCGGTGCGCTGCTCGGGCTCGCCGGCATCGCATGCCTGTTCTGGCAGCAGATGGCCGGCCATCTCGACGACCACGCAACCTGGACGGGGCTCGCGATCGCGTTCGCGGGCACGATGTGCTTCTCGGCCGGCAACCTGCTGTCGAGCCGGATGCAGTCGATGGGGCTGCACCCGCTCGTGACCAACGGCTGGGCGATGCTGATCGGCGCCACGATCCTGACCGTCGGCAGCGCGGTGGCCGGATTGCCGTTCACGCTCGACACGAGCCCGCGCTATCTCGGCGCGCTCGTCTACCTGGCCGTGCCAGGCTCGGTGATCGGCTTTACCGCGTATCTGACCCTGGTCGGCCGGATCGGGCCGGAGCGTGCCGCGTACTGCACGGTGCTGTTCCCGATCGTCGCGCTGGCCGTGTCGACCGTGTTCGAGGGCTACCAGTGGTCGCCGCTCGCGGTGGTCGGGCTGCTGCTGGTGGTGGCCGGCAATCTGGTCGCATTCGACCTGACGCGGCGGTTGTTTCTGCGCACGGCCTGACCGGGAGGCGGCTGTCTGCGGGGGGCCGATGCATCGGTTGTCCGCCCAGTGCTGGCAGTCTTGGGTACGCAGAAAGGTTGACGCGGTTGACTTGGTTGCGAGGCTGACCTATCCTTCATCCTGATCGTGAACGGAGGCGATGATGGGTCGGCATGCGCAAGCGCTCGAGGGCGCCGATGTCATCCTCGATGTGGATACCGAAGTGGCGCTGCGCTGCGCCGTCGGCGCAGCGACCATGCTCGGGCCGGACAAGGCCCGAGCATTGCTCGAGCTGTCCGACGCGCAACTGGGCCATCTGTTCAAGGTCGGTATCGCTCAGGTCATCGATCTTGCTGGTGTCGTCACTTTCGGGATCGCCGCCGCGGCGACCCGCGACAGGAAAGCGCCCGGCCGCGCGAAGCCGAATCCGAAGCCGGCCGCGTACGAGGGCGCCGTGCTTTCCGAGGTCGAGCGGATTGCGTTGTCCGAGCGGCAGGCGCTGGTTGCCGCCGGCAGGTTGTTGCCGGCCGCCGAACTCTGGGCGGGGCTGGGCATTACCCGGCAGGCGCTCAACAAGGCGCTCGTGTCGGGGCGGATTTTCACGGTGGACGTCGGGGCCGCGCCATACTATCCGGCCTTCTATCTGGCAGGCGACATCGATCGCAAGACGCTGGGCAAGGTGACGCAACAACTGGGCAGCCTGCCGGGCTGGAGCAAGTGGCAGTTTTTTACGACACCGAAGGCTTCGCTCGGTAACGTCACGCCGCTGAAAGCATTGTCGCAAGGGCAGGTCGAGCGGGTGGAGCGCGCGGCGGCAGCCTTCGCGGAACGCTAGGAGCGCGCGGTTGACGCTGGCGGCGCCGGGCAGGCATTTCGCGCATGCAACGCTGACGACGAAAGAAGTCGCGCCTGCCACGCTGCTCCGTATTTCACGCTACGACACCGGCGAGCCCTACTTCGGCAGGTCGGGTGGTAACCGGTTCGACGATCCGCGCAAGCGGGGCAGGTTCGGTACCTGCTATTTCGGCTTCGACCTGCATTGCGCGTTTGCAGAGACGGTGCTGCACGACGAAGTCGCGGATCTCGAACTCGGCGGGTTCCCGCTCGTGACGGCGGAATTGGAGCGCTACGTGCTGTCCTTTACGGGTTCGCCACTGAACGTGGCCGTCCTGCACGGTCTGCCGCTGAAGAATCTTGGCGGAGACGGGTCGCTGTCGACCGTCGTGCCCTACGACATCCCGCAACAATGGTCCGCCGCCGTGCACCGGCACGACCAGCGGGTCGACGGCTTCCTGTACATGTCGAGGCACCTCAACACGTCGGAAGCGCTTGTCCTGTTCGATCGCGCCGCGTCCAAGCTTGAACGCGCGGCTGCAGTGCCGTTTCGCCATCATCCGGAAGCCGCCCGCGTGCTGCGCGAATTCAACATTCTGCCGCGCTAGTCTGTGCCGCAGCGGCCGGCGGATGGCTGATGTACCCGCCCTTTGAGCCCGCCGAACCTTGCTCCGTCAGGCCGCCGCGCTGCTCCCTTCGACCCGCGCCTGCCGCTGGTACAGCACCATCGACAGCGCGACGCCCGCGGCGGCGGCCGCCGCCGCGAACAGGAACACCTGCGGGTAGCCGAACGCGCCTGCGACATAGCCGGCGAGCGGGCCCGTGATGCCGAGCGACAGGTCGAGGAACACCGAATACGCGGACAGCGCCGCGCCGCGGCTTGCGGGCGGCACGAGCGCGACGGCCTCGACGCCGAGCGCCGGGAAGATCAGCGCGAAGCCGAAGCCCGTCAGCGCGGCGCCGACGAGCGCGACGTGCGGCACGGGCGCGAGCCACAGCAGCACGAGGCCCGAGCATTCGAATGCGAACGACACGATCGCGACGCGGAAGCCGCCGTAGGTCTTGATCGTGTTCGCGAACAGCAGGCGCGCACCGATGAACAGCGTACCGAACACGGTCAGCGACAACGCGGCGTTCGGCCAGTGGCGCGCCGCGTAGTACAGCGTGACGAAGGTCGCGATCGAGCCGAAGCCGGCCGAGCCGAGCGCGAGGCCGAGGCCGTGCGGCAGCACGCGCGTGAACACGCTCGCATACGACATCCGCTCGCCGTGCACGAGCGGCACGGGAGCGATCAGGCGCGCGAGGTAGAAGCCGGTCGCGGCCAGCGCGATCACGATCACGCCGATCAGCGCCGGATTCAGCGTATGCGCGATCGCGACGCCGACCGGCGCGCCGAGCGCGAGCGCGCCGTAGGTCGCGATGCCGTTCCACGAGATCACCTTCGCGTTGTGCGTGACGCCGACCCGGCCGATGCCCCACAGGATCGCGCCGGTGCCGCACAGGCTCTCGCCGACGCCGAGCACGAGCCGGCTCGCGACCAGCAGCACGAGGCTCGCGACCGGCCAGTGCGCGAGCAGCAGCGCGACGAGCAGCAGCACACCCGACACACCGCAACCGACCAGCCCGCGCGACACCGTCTGCTTCGGGCCGAGCGTATCGGCCAGGCGCCCGGCGAGCGGCCGCGACGCGAGCGTCGCGAAATACTGGACGCTGATCGCGCCGCCCGCGACGATCGCGGAAAAACCGAGGTCGTCATGGACGAAGCCCGGCAGCACCGCGAGCGGCAGGCCGATGGTCAGGTAGCAGATGAACGTGAAGCAGACGACGGACACGATTTGCAGCGTGACCGCGAACCCGCTGCGCGGCGGTGTGGCGGAATCGGTTGACATGGGGTCGGAACGAATGAACGAAACGGACGGGGGACGGCGAAAAAGGGAATCGGGATTTTCCCATGGAACCGGTTTTCACGCAGGTACCATTTAGTTAATCGCGACCTGTTTTTGAGGATGACGGACGGTTGCGGGGGCGCAGGGAAGGGACCGGGAGCCCCGCGTGGAAAGGCCGCCGGGCGGCACCGGCGCTCATATCGCGGCAGTTATATGGGCCCCATGCGTGATGGGCTATGGGTTGCGGAATTTGATGGTGATAGCGTGCAAACTGTCAGAAAAACGTCGGTCGAGCGCACTGCGCAGGCCGCCTTGCCCCCCATTTGAAGAACCATCGAGACATGAGTGAGCCGATCCGCTTCTACCATCGTCACGCGATCCGCGAAGTCAGCGGCGCGGACGTTACCCGCACCGTGCTGCAATACCTGCGCGAGGACGCGCATTGCACCGGCACCAAGGAAGGCTGCGCGGAAGGCGACTGCGGCGCGTGCACGGTCGTCGTCGGCGAGCTGACCGACGCCGGCGCGGTCGAGTTCAAGGCCGTCAACGCATGCATCCAGTTCCTGCCGACGCTCGACGGCAAGGCGCTGCTGACGGTCGAGGATTTGCGTCAGCCGGACGGCTCGCTGCATCCGGTGCAGCAGGCGATGGTCGATTGCCATGGTTCGCAATGCGGGTTCTGCACGCCCGGCTTCGTGATGTCGATGTGGGCGCTGTACGAGAAGCACGGCCACGAAGGTTGCGGCAGCGCGTGCGCGAAGGCGAAGGACGTGCCGACGCGCACCGAGATCGCCGATGCGCTGACGGGCAACCTGTGCCGCTGCACCGGCTATCGCCCGATCGTCGATGCGGCCGTGCAGATGTTCGATGCGCCGGCGCCGTCGGCGCCGGTCGACACGGCCGCGCTGGCCCGCACGCTCGCGTCGCTCAAGCGCGACGATACGTTCGACTACACGACGATCAACGGCGCGCGCTTCGCGGCGCCGCGCACGCTCGACGCGCTGGCCGCGCTGAAGGCCGAGCGGCCCGACGCGCGCATCCTTGCAGGCAGCACCGACATCGGCCTGTGGGTCACCAAGCAGATGCGTCGGCTCGACGACCTGATCTACGTCGGCCAGATCGCCGAACTGCAGCGCCTCGTGGAACGCGGCGACTGGATCGAGATCGGCGCGGGCGTGACGGTCGAGAACGCGTATACGGCGCTGGCCGGCACGTATCCGGAGCTGATCGAGATGTGGAAGCGCTTCGCGTCGCTGCCGATCCGCAATGCCGGCACGATCGGCGGCAACGTCGCGAACGGCTCGCCGATCGGCGATTCGATGCCGGGCCTGATCGCGCTCGGCGCGCGCGTGGTGCTGCGCGGCGGCGACACGGTGCGCGAGCTGCCGCTCGAGGCGCTGTACACGGGCTACCAGCAGAAGGACATGGCGCCGCACGAATTCGTCGTCGGCCTGAAGGTGCCGACCCGCACCGGCGCGCGCGAGAAGCTGCAGTTCCGTACCTACAAGCTGTCGAAGCGGTTCGACTCCGACATCTCGGCCGTGTGCGCGGCGTTCGCGTTCATCGCGGACGGCGACATGATCCGCGAGCCGCGCATCGCGTTCGGCGGGATGGCCGCGACGCCGAAGCGCGCGGCCCACACGGAAGCCGTGCTCGACGGCGCGCAGTGGCACGAAGCCACCGCGCAGGCCGCGATGCAGGCGCTCGAGCGCGACTACCAGCCGCTGTCCGATATGCGCGCGACGAACACGTACCGCCTCGATACCGCGAAAAACCTGATGTATCGATTCTGGCTGGAGACGCGCCCGCACGACCCGCTGCCGCCGCAAGCCCTGAATGTGCGTGAAGTGGCCGCTGAAGTCGGCACCGACGCGGCGCGCGTCTGAAGACGGAGAACACCGAACATGAACCAGCAAGCAGAACCGTTCCTGAGCACCCTCGACCCGCAAGCCGACGCCGCGCAGGTGCACGTCTCGCGCGCGCACGAATCCGCGCACCTGCACGTCAGCGGGCGTGCCACCTACACCGATGACATCCCGGTCGTCGCCGGCACGCTCCACGCGGCGCTCGGCCTGTCGGCGAAGCCGCACGCGCGGATCGTGTCGATGAACTTCGACGCGGTGCGCGCGACGCCGGGCGTGGTCGCCGTGTTCACGGCCGACGACATCCCGGGCGTCAACGATTGCGGCCCGATCATCCACGACGACCCGGTGCTCGCGAAGGGCATCGTGCAGTTCGTCGGCCAGCCGATGTTCATCGTCGTCGCGACGTCGCATGAAACCGCGCGGCTCGCCGCGCGCCGCGCACAGGTCGACTACGAGGAGCTGCCGGCGATCCTCACCGCGCAGGAAGCGCGCGCGGCCGAAACCTACGTGATCCCGCCGCTGAAGCTCGCGCGCGGCGACGCGGCTGCGCGGCTCGCCGTCGCGCCGCACCGCAAGTCGGGCGAAATGCTGCTCGGCGGCCAGGAGCAGTTCTACCTCGAAGGGCAGATTGCGTACGCGGTGCCGAAGGACGACGACGGGATGCACGTGTACTGCTCGACGCAGCACCCGAGCGAGATGCAGCACCTCGTCGCGCACGTGCTCGGCGTCGCGTCGCACAACGTGCTCGTCGAATGCCGTCGGATGGGCGGCGGGTTCGGCGGCAAGGAATCGCAGTCGGGCCTGTTCGCGTGCTGCGCGGCGCTTGCCGCATGGAAGCTGCTGTGCCCGGTGAAGCTGCGTCCGGACCGCGACGACGACATGATGATCACCGGCAAGCGGCACGATTTCCATTACCGTTTCGACGTCGGCTACGACGACGACGGCCGCATCGACGGCGTGGCGCTCGACATGACGTCGCGCTGCGGCTTCTCGGCCGACCTGTCGGGCCCGGTGATGACGCGCGCCGTGTGCCACTTCGACAACGCGTACTGGCTGGGCGACGTGAACATCGCTGGCTACTGCGGCAAGACCAACACGCAGTCGAACACCGCGTTCCGCGGGTTCGGCGGCCCGCAGGGCGCGTTCGCGATCGAGTACATCCTCGACGACGTCGCGCGTTCGCTCGATCGCGATCCGCTCGACGTCCGCTATGCGAACCTGTACGGCAAGACCGAACGCAACGTCACGCCGTACGGGCAGACGGTCGAGGACAACGTGCTGCAGGAACTGCTCGGCGAACTCGAAGCGACGAGCGACTACCGCGCGCGGCGCGCGGGCGTGCGCGCATTCAACGCGCGCAACACGGTGCTGAAGAAGGGCATCGCGATCACGCCGGTGAAGTTCGGCATTGCGTTCAACGTCACGCACTTCAACCAGGCCGGCGCGCTGGTGCACATCTACACCGACGGCTCGGTGCTCGTGAACCACGGTGGCACGGAGATGGGGCAGGGGCTCAACACGAAGGTCGCGCAGGTCGTCGCGCACGAGCTCGGCATTCGCTTCGGCCGGATCCGCGTGACGGCGACCGACACCAGCAAGGTCGCGAACACGTCCGCGACGGCTGCATCGACGGGCTCGGACCTGAACGGCAAGGCCGCGCAGGATGCGGCGCGCCAGTTGCGCGAGCGGCTCGCGGTGTTCGCGGCGAAGCAGTTCGGCGACGGCAAGGTCGATGCGGCCGACGTGAAGTTCGGCAACGACTTCGTGTGGGTTGGCGGCAACGGCGTGCCGTTCGGCGAAGTGATCGCGAAGGCGTACCTCGCGCGCGTGCAGCTGTGGTCCGACGGTTTCTACGCGACGCCGAAGCTGTACTGGGACCAGTCGAAGCTGCAGGGCCGGCCGTTCTACTACTACTCGTACGGCGCGGCCGTGTCGGAAGTCGTGATCGACACGCTGACGGGCGAGATGCGCACGCTGCGCGTCGATGCACTGCACGACGTGGGCGCGTCGCTGAACCCGGCGCTCGATATCGGCCAGGTCGAAGGCGCGTTCATCCAGGGGATGGGCTGGCTCACGACCGAGGAGCTGTGGTGGAACAAGGGCGGCAAGCTGATGACGCATGCGCCGTCCACGTACAAGATCCCGACGGTGAACGACACGCCGCCCGAATTCAACGTGCAGCTGTTCAAGAACCGCAACGTCGAGGACAGCATCCACCGTTCGAAGGCCGTCGGCGAGCCGCCGCTGCTGCTGCCGTTCTCGGTGTTCTTCGCGGTGCGCGATGCCGTGGCCGCGGTCGGCGACTACAAGGTGAACCCGCCGCTCGATGCGCCGGCTACCGGCGAGTCGATCCTGCGCGCGGTCAGCGCAGTGCGTGCGGCGAAGGCAGGCTGAGATGAAACGGCCCCCACGTTCTCTTCGTTCGCTGTCGACCGGAGTTGGTGCTTCAGCGCTTACTCCGGTCCCATGCACGGCTCCCCCCGAGGGGGCGGTCAGCCTCCTTGGGGCGGCCCGGCGGAGGCTGAGATGAAACGACCCCCACGCTCACTTCGTTCGCTGTCGACCGGAGTTGGCGCTTCAGCGCTTACTCCGGTCCCATGCACGGCTCCCCCCGAGGGGGCGGTCAGCCTCCTTGGGGCGGCCCGGCGGAGGCTGACATGAACGGCCCCGCACGCTCGCTCCGCACCGCGTCGACCCCGGCGTTCGCGCCGGGCACCGGCCAGCGCAACCGTGCGACCGGTACGCCGGCGCCGATGCACATCGTGCTGTTCGGCGCCGGGCACGTCGGTCATGCGCTCGTCACGCTGCTCGGCGCGCTGCCGTGCGTCGTGCAGTGGGTCGACACGCGCGACGAGCTGTTCCCGGACGAATGTCCGCCGAACGTGCAACCGGAGCCGACCGACACGCCGGAGGCCGTCGTCGACGCGGCGCCGCCCGGCGCGTACTTCCTCGTGATGACGCACAACCACGCGCTCGACTTCTCGCTCGCCGCGCAGATCATGCGGCGGCGCGACTACGCGTACTTCGGGATGATCGGCTCGCGCACCAAGCGCGTGAAGTTCGAGCGGCGGCTTGCCGCGCGCGGCGTCGATCCGGCGCGGCTCGTGGAGATGGTGTGCCCGATCGGCGTCGCGGGCATCGTCGACAAGGCGCCGGGCGCGATCGCGGTGGCCGTGTGCGCGGAGCTGCTGCAGGCGCGCTCGGGCATGCCGGTGGCCGACGCGAAGGCAGCCGCAGCGGGGCGGGCGCGCGACGACGTGTCCTGCGCGCGGTAGCGCCGCGCGGCCAGCGCAGGGCCGCGCGTTTTTGCATACACTGCACGACGACGCGCGGCATCGGGCCGCGCCTTACCGTGCACGTGCCATGTCCGATCATCAGGTTTATCTCGACACGCTCGAATCGAGCCTCGTCGCCATCGAGCGCTGGCTATCCGGCGTCGATACCGCGCCCGAGGCGCTCGACGCGATGCTCGCACCGTTTTCCGCCGATTTCACGATGATCCTGACCGACGGCCGCGAGGTCGACCACGACGGTACGCGCGCGCTGTTCGCCAAGCTTGCCGGCGCGAAGTCGGGGCTGCGCATCACGCTGTCGGAAACGCGCGTGCTCGCGGCCGACGCGTCGCATGCGACGCTCACCTATCTCGAAGCGCAGCACGCGGCTTCGGGCGAGCTGCCCGCGCGCCGCGCAACCGCCGTGTTCGAGCGCGACGCGGCGGGCGTCGTGCGCTGGACCCATCTGCAGGAAACCTTCTGCACGGCCTGAACTTGAGCGGCCGTGCCGCGTTTGGTGCCGCGTTTGGTGCCGCGGCTCAGCGCTTGCGGCTGCGGGGAACCGTCAGCTCGTCGGACACGCTCTGCATCAGCGCGCACAGCCACGCGATGTCGGTCGGGCGGTCGGGCTGCGGATGCGTGAGCAGGTAGCTCTTGATGCGCGGGAACGGCACGGGCGGCGTGACGACGACGAGCGGCAGCAGCTGCGCATAGTGCGTCGCGAAGCGGCGCGTCGTCGTGAAGATCAGGTCCGACTGCAGCAGCACCTGCGGGACGATCCCGAAATACGGCAGCGTCGTCACGATGCGCCGCGTGAGGCGCGCGCGAGCGAGGCCGATCTCGATCGCGTTGCGCTTGTCGCCGGTGTACGGCGTCGGCGCGACGTGCGCGGCCGACGCATACGCTTCACGCGTGAGCGGCACGCGTGCGAGCGGATGCGCATCGCGCATCAGGCACACGATCGTGTCGGAGAACAGGTCCTGGCGCGCGAACTGCGGGTCGGGCTTCGGCCAGTTGCCGATCACGAGATCGAGCGCGCCGGATTCGAGCGCCCCCGCGTGATCGAGCGCGGGATTCAGCGAATCGATTTCCAGATGGGCATGCGGCGCCGCGTCGCGAAAGCGCTCGATCAGCGTCGGCATGAAGAAATCGTTCAGGTAGTCGGGCGCGGCGACGCGGAACGTGCGCCGCGCGGACGACGGATCGAAGTCGCCGTGCGGCGTCGCGATGAAGTCGACCTCGCGCAGCGCGCGCTGCGCGGCCTCGAGCAGCGACGCGCCGTATTCGGTCGGCACCATGCCGGATTTGCCGCGCACGAGGATCGGGTCGTTCAGCGTCTCGCGCAGCTTGCGCAGCGCGGTGCTGATCGCGGGCTGGGTCTGGTTCAGCCGCAGCGCGGCCTGCGTGACGCTGCGCTCGAGCAGCAGCGTGCGCAACACGCGCACGAGCCAGATATCGAGCGAGGCGGTACGGTCGTCGTCTTCCATCGGTTGGGGTGATTCAGGTGAAGCCAAGGGTCTGTTTTCAAATGGAACGTGCATGCGTTGCCACGAGAACGGCCGCTCGCGAGGCGTGCGACGCCGCGAATACTGACGTATTCGCAAGGAGCACAACGTGGCGAGCGGCCGTTCTCGTGGCAACCCCAAATTAACTATTTATTCCACGGGAATGCCCGAAATCGCCCGCATGGCGGCGTCGCTCGTCGCTTGTTTGGCTCGGCCAAACGGCGCTCCTCACTTCTTGCCTGCGCCCCGCAAGGAAGTCCCCTTGGGGGACGAGCGATTTCGGGCATTCGCATGCACGTTCCATTTGAAAACAGACCCTTACCTTACCGCAGCCGCGCGTTGGCGTGCGTGATACCGGCCATCACGCACGGCCCTTCGGCAGCGCGCTGATCCGCTTGACCTCGCGCGATTCGAGCCAGTTCGGCGTGCGCGCGCAATACAGCACCATCGGCAGCGCGTCCTCGCCCCAGAACAGCTGCTGGTTCATCCAGAACGTCGGCACACCGAACACACCGAGCGCGATCGCGTCGGCGTTGTTGCGGGCCAGTTGCGCGGTGGTCTCCTCGAACTCGATCAGTTCATCGCCGTGGCCGACGCCGACCCGCTCGCACAGTGCCGCGAAGCCTTCCGGCGTCGACGGATCGTTGCCGTCGCGCCAGATGAATCGGAACATCTCCCGCACGGTCGCGATATCGGCGCGCAGCGCGATCGCGAGGCGCAGCAGCTTGTCCGATTCGAACGGGTGCGCGGGCGGCATCTTGAAGCGGATGCCGAGCTGCTCCGCGCGAAACAGCGCGTGACGGTACGTGAACACGCGCTTGGCCGGCACGTCGGCGCCGGAGCGCTGCCCCCAGTGACGCTGCAGGTCGATCAACGACACGGCGATGGGTTCGAACGGCACGTCGGGCCACTTGTCATGCTGTTCGAGCAGCAGGTAGGAGAACGGCGACACGAAGTCGAAGAACCAGGCGGGCTGGGTGGTATCGAGGCCGGTTGTCATGTCGATCTCCAGTGGGTGGGGCGTGCGGCGCCTGGCGGCGGCCTCCATGTTACGCGGCGGCGCGCGCATGCGGCAATGATCGCGGATCGTCCGCTCACGCGGAACCGGGAGTCGCCCGGGGGGGATCGCCAGCCTGCGGCGGCGCAGTGTCGGCACGTGCGTGCGGCTGTCCACCGGCACCGGGCGGGTTGGCCGCCGGGTCCTGGTCGTGCGCGGTGAGCCGTTCGCGCACGAAGCCGATGTGCTCGCGCAGCACGTAGAACTGCCCGGCATAGGCGAGCGGCATCTTCATCCGGTTCACCGCTTCCTCGATGTCGTCGAGCTCGTCGAGCAACTGCACGCGTTCCTCGGCCGTGTGTTCGCCGAGCGCGCTGCGCTCGAGCGAAATCAGCGCGCCGTACCAGCGGTAGATGCGCGAGCGCACGCGCCAGCCGTACAGCGACGGCACGAGCCGCAGCCCGGGGATCAGTACGACGATCAGCGGCACGGCCACGACGAGCAGCCGGTCGACGAGGCTCGCGACCCAGAACGGCAGCCGCCGGTACAGGAAGGTCTTGCCCGATTTGTAGTAGCGCGCGGCGTCGTCGGAGAGCGGGAAGCCGCGCGTGACGGGCGACGGGAATTCGCCCGCGTGCTGCAGGATCGTCGCGTGGCCGTGCACCTCGCGGGCGGCCTCGATCAGCAGGTCGGACAGCGCCGGGTGCAGCGAGTCGCGCGCGACGAGCTCGATCGTCGGCGCAACCGTGTGGATGTCGGCGGGCGGCAGGTTGCGGCCGAGATCGTAGACGCCCATCGGCAGCGTGATCGCGGTCAGGTACGGAAAGCGCCGCGCGTACGCCTCGGCCTGCGTGAACGAATACACGTGCACGCCCGGCGCGCGGAACAGCTTCGCCATCACCGGGATCTGCGTCGAGTCGCCGGACAGGAACGCCGCGTCGATCTTGCCGTCGAGCAGCGCGGTGGCCGCATCTTCGCCGGCGGTGGGCAGCAGCTCGGTCGAACCGCCCGGCACGATGCCGTTCATCTTCAGCAACGCGAGGCTCAACTCGCGCGCGCCGCTACCTTCCGCGCCGAGTGCGAGCCGCTTGCCGTTGAAGTCGGACAGGCGGGCGACGACCGGGCCACGATACATGATCGCGAGCGGCACGTAGCCGATGCTGCCGAGCGACACGAGGTGTTCGTCGCGCTCCTTCGGGCCGATGCCGCTCTGCACGAAGCCGACGTCGACCGGCGCGTTCGGGTTCGACAGCCTCGAGAGGTTCTGGGCCGACCCTTCGGACGACTGGACGTCGAGCGTGACGCCGTTCTTCGCGAGGATCGTCTTGTACTTCTGCGCGGCGTTCCAGTACGTGCTGCCGGGCGGCCCGGACGAGATCACGAGCGTGGACGGCGGTGCCGGCTGGATCAGCTTGACCGCGAGCCAGACGGCCGCGACGGCGAGCAGCACGGTGGGGCCGATCGACAGCGCGAGGTCGCGCCACGACACCGCGACGAAGCGGGCGAGGATGCGGCGAGGCGGGCGAGGGCGGGCTGGCTTCATGGGGGCGGCGGATGACGCTGGCGTGACGGATCGGTGACCGTCGTCGCGGACGATGGGGATTCTCGCGGCGATGGTACCCGGTTTCGCCGCATGTGCGCGAGTGGGGCGGCCTGGCGCGGCACCGCGGCGACAGTGGCGGGCGGCCCCGCGTCAAAAGCTTTGCGCTTCCGCGGGCGCTGGATTACATTGTGCGACGCAGCCGCGCCCGATTTGCGCGCGACCCGGCACGCAATCAGACCGGGCGCGTTCGGCCGGCGGCTGTCCGGCCCGGCCGGCCCGCTTTTCGCGTGCGCCGACCGCCAGCCCGTCTCGCCTCTCTCGTATCGCCGTGGAAAACACCGGCTGTCCCGCCCGTTCGCGCGTGGGCCGGCTGTTTTTGGGGGTATCCGGCCGTACTGTGCACGGCCGTTCCGGAGTGATAAGGAGATAGCATGAAGTCGATCGTGTTGAGAGCGTTGGGCGTCGCCGCCGTGGCGGCCTGTCTGTCGGGCAGCGTGTATGCGCAGTCGAGCGATGCGGCGGCAACGGAAGCGCCCGCGGCCGCGACCAGCGCGCCGAAGGCCGCCGCGAAGACCGCGAAGAAGGCGAACCGCAAGCTCGGCTACGCGGTGCGCAAGGCGATTTCGAAGGAAGCCGGCGTGAACGTGTCGAACCTCGTCGTGCGTTCGAAGGGTGGCGCGGTCACGCTGGAAGGCACGATGCCGGCCCAGGATCAGATCGACAAGGCCGAAGCTGCAGCCAAGGGCGTGAAGGGCGTGACGTCGGTCGCGAACAAGCTGACGGTTCAGCAGCAGTGATGCCGGGCCGCGGCGCGCGAGCGCCGCGTGCGCCCGTGTTCAGGCGGGCCCCGGCATGCCGGGGCCCGTTTGCGCTTGAGAGGCCGCGAGCCGCATGAAGCGGCGGCGGACCGATAACGATATCGAGAGGGCGGCGATGACGAGACTCGGGTGGGGCAGGCGGATGGTTTTCGGCGCGGCGCTGGCCGCGGTTGCGATACTCGGCGCCTGTAACGGCGACGAGTCGGCCGAGCGCAACCGGTTGCCCGGTTTCGTGTCCGGCAGCGTACGCACGACGGCCTATGACGGCGCGAGCGACGACCTGCTGACGGCCGGCCTCGGCAAGACCGGCCTCGGCTCGGCGAGCGCCCCCGCTTTCGCGAATGCCGCCCGGCCGACGAGCGCCGAGCTGCGCCGCCTCGCGATCTGGTCGAACTACCGCGCGCTCGTCGACATGAGCGCGAACGGTGGCTACGGCCGCTTCTGGGGGCCGAACGTCGACCTCGACGGCAACGACACGCTCGGCGAAGGCAAGATCCCCGGCACCGAATATCTCGCGTATTCCGACGACGGCAGCGGCAGCAAGAACGTCACGCTGCTGGTGCAGGTGCCCGCGAGCTTCAATCCCGCGCAGCCGTGCATCGTCACGGCGACGTCGTCGGGTTCGCGCGGCGTGTACGGCGCGATTTCCGCGGCCGGCGAATGGGCGCTCAAGCGCGGCTGCGCGGTGGCCTACAACGACAAGGGCGGCGGCAACGGCGCGCACGAGCTGATGTCGGATACCGTCACGCTGATCGACGGTACGCTCGCCAACGCGGTGCTGGCCGGCACCGCGAGCCTGTTCACCGCGAACGTCACCAGCGGCGATCTCGCCACGTTCAATTCCCGCTTCCCGAACCGCTACGCGTTCAAGCACGCGCATTCGCAGCAGAACCCCGAGCAGGACTGGGGGCGCGTGACGCTGCAGTCGGTCGAGTTCGCGTACTGGGCGCTCAACGAGCAGTTCGGACCGCTGATCGACGGCTCGCATCACGGCGTACGCTATCGCGCGGGCGACATCACGACGATCGCCGCGTCGGTCAGCAATGGCGGCGGTGCGTCGCTCGCGGCGGCCGAGCAGGATAGCCGCGGCTGGATCACCGCGGTCGTGGTCGGCGAACCGCAGATCAACGTGCGGATGGCGCCGAATGCGGTCGTGCGCTCCGGCGGCCAGACCGTGCCGTCGTTCGGCCGGCCGCTGGCCGATTACGCGACGCTCGCGAACCTGCTGGAGCCGTGCGCGGCCGCGTCGGCGTCGCTCGCCGGCGCGCCGTACCTGAGCGCGCTGCCGGCGGCGACCACGCAGTCGATCCGCACCCAGCGCTGCGCGACGCTCGCCGCGGCCGGGCTCGTGTCGGGCGCCGATACGCAAAGCCAGGCTGCCGACGCGCTCGCGCAGCTCCACGCGGCCGGCTACCTCGCCGATTCCGACCTGCTGCAAGCACCGATGTGGGATTCGCAGGCGATGCCGGCGATCGCGGTCACGTATGCGAACGCGTACACGCGCTCGCGCGTCACCGACAACCTGTGCAATTTCAGCTTCGCGACGACGAACCCGGCGACGGGCGCTGTCGCCGCGCCCGCCACGTCGCCGATGCCGGCCGTGTTCGGCGTCGGCAACGGCGTGCCGCCCACGGCCGGCATCGACCTCGTGTTCAACACGGGCGCGGGCGTCGACCACCGGCTCGCGACGCCCGATGCGAGCTTCGCGGGCGCGTTGTGCCTGCGCCAGCTGTGGACCAACGGGATGCTCGGGATGCCCGCGAACGTCGACGCGGTGCGCGTGAACGCGAACCTGCAGGGCAAGCCGGCAATCATCGTGCAGGGCCGCAGCGATGCGCTCGTGCCCGTGAACCACGCATCGCGCGCGTATGTCGCGCAGAACGGCATCAGCGAAGGCGGGCGCAGCCAGCTCGTGTTCTACGAGGTGACGAACGGCCAGCATTTCGACGCGTTCCTGCCGGTGCCGGGCTTCGACACGCGCTTCGTGCCGGTTCACTACTACAACCTGCAGGCGCTGAACCTGATGTGGAAGCACCTGAAGAACGGCGCGCCGCTGCCGCCGTCGCAGGTGATCCGCACGGTGCCGCGCGGCGGCACGCCGGGCGCCGCGCCCGCGCTGACGAGCGCGAACCTGCCGCCGATCTCGGCGGCGCCGGGTGCGAACGCGATCACGGTCGGCGCCGGCGCGATCGACGTGCCGCTCTGACGGCGTCCGCCGCGCCGCCCTCACCAAGCCGGACAGTCGTCCGGCTTTTTCTTTTGGGTGGTCTGGAATCGGTCCCGCACTGCCTTTTATCGGAATGGCGAGTGCCGTAACAAATTATTACTTTACGGTGGTAAATCGGGGCCCTAATATGCGCCGGTATTTTCACTTAATTTAATAAATTCTAGATACGAGGCATTCCTTTCCATTTAGTTAATCGATCCTTTCGATTTTATTAAATCGGCTCGAGTCGCGATTGATCGCAGATTTGCGATTAATCGGCAGCTCGCCGAGGGGGATTGTTCGTCTGTTCGAAGCGAGATGCCCTTGTTGGGCGGGCCTTGTGGGGCATGTTTTTGCCGTCGATTTTGTGCAAGTGCAAATTCGTTGAGTGAATTCGTATTGCTGCGGATTATTGAATTGTCGTTTGCAGTGGAATGGATTTCATTGTGCAGTCGCAAAAAAATATGGGTGGGGTAAATCGTGCCGATCGGTATTTGCCGATCCGGTAAAAAACTCGGAGTGCGTCGCATAACGAATGCATTCCTGGTGCGGAGCGCCGGCGCAAATGATCCTTTGCGACCGGCGGTATTTATCGTTCTGTTCGAGAGGCAATAATGACGACACGGAAGTCCTTGAAAGACGGTTTCGCGCTATTCGGAACGACACTGAGCGTGCCGCTCGCCGCAGCGCTGCTCGTCACGGGGTGCGGCGGCGACGACGGGTCGAGCCCGGCCGCGGCCGCCAACGCGGCCGCGACGACGTCCAACGGCAGCACGTCGGCCAGCACCAACGCAACGAATGCCACGCCGGCCGACCAGCCGTACGTCGACAACGACGTGTACGGCACCGGGCCGAACGACGCGGTCACGGATTCCACGGAAGGGGCGGCCGTCGTGCACCGCACGGTCACGGTCGGCGGCAAGACCATCAACTACACGGCCACCACCGGCCACCTGACGACGATCGACCCGACCACGTCGGCGCCGAACGCGAAGATGTTCTACGTCGCGTACACGCAGGACAATCCCGATCCGTCGAAGCCGCGCCCGGTCACGTTCTTCTACAACGGCGGCCCCGGCTCGTCGTCGGTCTACCTGCTGCTCGGCTCGTACGGGCCGAAGCGCCTGCAGTCGTCGTTCCCGAACTTCACGCCGCCCGCGCCGTACAAGCTGCTCGACAACCCGGACAGCCTGCTCGACCGTACCGACCTCGTGTTCATCAACCCGGTCGGCACCGGTTACTCGGCGGCGATCGCCCCGGCCAAGAACAAGGACTTCTGGGGTACCGACCAGGATGCCCGCTCGATCGACCGCTTCATCCAGCGCTACCTGACCAAGTACTCGCGCTGGAACTCGCCGAAGTTCCTGTACGGCGAGTCGTACGGCACCGCGCGCAGCGCGGTCGTGTCGTGGGTGCTGCATGAGGACGGCATCGACCTGAACGGCATCACGCTGCAGTCGTCGATCCTCGACTACGCGAACGCGCTGTCCGCGCCGGGCACGTTCCCGACGCTCGCGGCCGACGCGTTCTACTGGAAGAAGACGACGCTCAACCCGACGCCGACCGATCTCGACGCGTACATGATCCAGGCCCGCAACTACGCGGACAACACGCTCGCGCCGCTCGCGCAGAAGCCGAACCCGCAGGACGGCGGCTTCGTGAACGTGCGCCTGAACCTGAACCTGCAGACCGCGCAGCAGATGGGCTCGTACATCGGCACGGATCCGACGTCGCTGATCCAGACGTTCGGCAACCCGGCCGCGCTCGGCAACGTGCCGTCGTCGGACGACAACCCGCCGTACACGTTCTTCCTGACGCTCGTGCCGGGCACGCAGATCGGCCAGTACGACGGTCGCGCGAACTTCACGGGCAAGGGCATCGCGCCGTACATCCTGCCGAACTCGGGCAGCAACGATCCGTCGATCACGAACGTCGGCGGCGCGTACACGGTGCTGTGGAACAGCTACATCAACACCGACCTCAAGTACACGTCGACGTCGTCGTTCGTGGACCTGAACGACCAGGTCTTCAACAACTGGGACTTCAGCCACATCGACCCGACCGGCGCGAACAAGGGCGGCGGCAATACGCTGTACACGGCCGGCGACCTGGCGTCGACGATGAGCGTGAACCCGGACCTGAAGGTGCTGTCGGCCAACGGCTATTTCGACGCCGTCACGCCGTTCCACCAGACGGAGCTGACGCTCGCGCAGATGCCGCTCGATCCGACGCTCAAGGCGCAGAACCTGACGATCAAGAACTACCCGTCGGGCCACATGATCTACCTGAACGACGCGTCGCGGACCGCGCTGAAGGGCGATCTGGCCAACTTCTACGATGGCATCCTGGCCAACCGCACCGCGCTGCAGCGCGTGCTGAAGCTGCAGATGCGCACGCAGCAGCTCAAGCAGCAGAAGCTGCAGCAGCAGGGGCAGTAAGCGCAGCGGGCGGCGTGCACCGCCCGCTGCAATGCGATGCGATGCGTGTCGCCCGGTTCGCCGCCGGGCCGTGCGCGGATCGCATCGCCCTGGATGGACGACAGCCCGATCGGCGCAGGCCGGTCGGGCTGTTTTTTTGTGAAGCGGGAGACGGGCCGGCGCATCGTGCGCCGGCGGGGGGTGACTGCGGGGGAGGGGCGGCCGCGCCGCTTACGCGAGCACCAGCCGTACGCCGACCGCGACGAGCGTCGCGGCGAGCAGGTTGCGCAGCAGCCGCTCGGGCGCGCGCGCCGACAGCAGGCTGCCGAGCACGATGCCGGGCAGCGAGCCGAGCAGCAGCGACAGCAGCATCGACCAGTCGACCGAGCCGAGCAGCCAGTGACCCATGCCCGCGACGAGCGTGAGCGGCACCGCGTGCGCGATGTCGGAGCCGACGATGCGGGTCGTCGCGAGCGCCGGATACAGCAGCAGGAGCACGGTCACGCCGATCGCGCCGGCGCCGACCGACGTCATCGACACGAGCACGCCGAGCACGGCGCCCGTCAGCACGGTCGACCACAGCGTGCGCGCGGGGCTCGGCGCGAGCGGGTTGCGCGCGGCGAGCGCGGTGAGCTGCGGCCGGAAGATCAGCGCGAGCGACGTGAGCAGCAGCGCGACGCCGAGCACGAGCTGGATCATCCGCGCGGTGCCCGGCGCGTTCATCCCGTGCGTATGCAGCCACCACAGCGTGACGGCCGCGGCCGGGACGCTGCCCGCCGCGAGCCGGCCCGTGATGCGCCAGTCGATCGACCCCTTCAGGCCGTGGACGAGCGTGCCGGTGGCCTTGGTCGCGGCCGCGTACAGCAGGTCGGTACCGACCGCCGTCGCGGGGTGGACGCCGAACAGCAGCACGAGGATCGGCGTCATCAACGAACCACCGCCAACGCCCGTCAGGCCGACGAGGATGCCGACGAACAGGCCGGACAACGAGTACAGCAGATCGATATGGGGAAGCGACATCGGAAGCAGACGGTTATGCGGCGTTCGGCGGCGGCGCGTGGATCAAAGTCCGCCATTGTCGCAAAAGTGGCGCGTGGATGTACGACTGCGTTAAAAATCGGTGGGGAAAGCCCGTGGGGCGGGCATCCGGAGCGGGGGTGAAACAGGCGTTTGAACAGCGGCGGGGCGTGGTGGCCGGCGCGATCGCGCCGATCGGCCCGAAAGGCCTGGAGAAGCGGGGGGCGGGCGCCCGAGTCCGGCACCGGTAAAAAAGGGCGCGACGGTGCGCGCCCGGGTTCGAAGGCGGCGGCCGACGCCGCCGGCCACCGGTCAGTGCATCGCGGGGCCGACGCCTTCGACGGCACCCTGCTGCCGGATGCGCAGCGCGAGGCCGATCAGCGCGGCGGCGGC
>NZ_JAAGPM010000349.1:0-1050 GCF_017104865.1 Burkholderia sp. Ac-20349 | reverse complement strand
AGCTGTGAAGCGTCAAGAGGTTGTTTCTCGACGCAGGAAGTCTCGCCATCGGCGCAATGCCGCCGATGGCGCTATGAGCCCGATGCCAGTTGTAGTGATGCTGCCAACTCGCCAGGGCTTCGATGCGATGAGCCGAGCTTTGGTACGTCCATGCATAGGCCCACTCACGTAAAGCCGACTGGATGAAGCGTTCAGCTTTCCCGTTGGTCTGTGGACGATACGCCCGCGTAAATTTGTGTCGGATACCCAGTTCCTGACAGGCCCGAGCAAACTCGTGCGAACGGAACGCCGAACCGTTGTCGGTCAGTAACCGGCGCACATGCACGCCGAGCCCGGCGTACCACGCAACGGCGTCGCGCAGAAACTGCACGGCACTGCGTTTCGTCTCGTCGGAATGCATCGCCGTGAAGGCAATCCGGGCATGGTCGTCCACGGCGACGAACAGGTACTCCCAACCCACGCCGTCCACCGTATCGCGTCGATTACCGGTGACACGATGGCCAGGACGCGCGATTCGACCTAGCTTCTTGATGTCGATGTGCAGCAAGTCGCCTGGCGCCTCGTGTTCGTAGCGCTGAACGGGTTCACGCGGTTGCAGGTCGCTCAACCGGGATAGTCCGGCACGCGCCAGCACGCGGCTGACGGTCGAGGCAGACACGCCTGCCTGTCGGGCGATCTGACGCTGCAGCAAGCGCTGCTGGCGCAATTCCACGATCAGCAAGGCCGTTGCCGGAGCGATCGAGCGGGGAGAACAAGCCGGTCGCGATGAGGCGTCAGCCAGCGCTGGCGCGCCGCCGGCCAGATAGCGACCCAGCCATTTGCGCACGGTCGGTGCGCTCACGCCATGATCGGCCGCGGCCTGCGGCACACTCGAACCGAATTCGGTGATCTCCTGGACCATCTCAAGTCGACGCGCAAATGTGAGTCGGGCATTCTTATGGGTGTTCATCCGGCTGGGTTCCTGGAAGGTTGGGTGTTTGGCGACTTCCAGTCTCCCAGACTCAGTCCGGATGAACCATCGATACAACCTATTGAAGCTTCACAGCTAGC
>NZ_JAAGPM010000348.1:0-1182 GCF_017104865.1 Burkholderia sp. Ac-20349 | reverse complement strand
TTACTCGATGATCTTGGCGACGACGCCGGCGCCGACCGTACGGCCGCCTTCGCGGATTGCGAAGCGCAGACCTTCTTCCATCGCGATCGGAGCGATCAGCTTCACCGTGATCGACACGTTGTCGCCCGGCATCACCATTTCCTTGTCCTTCGGCAGCTCGATCGAGCCCGTCACGTCCGTCGTACGGAAGTAGAACTGCGGACGGTAGTTGTTGAAGAACGGCGTGTGACGGCCGCCTTCGTCCTTGCTCAGCACGTACACTTCAGCCGTGAAGTGCGTGTGCGGCGTGATCGAACCCGGCTTCGCCAGAACCTGGCCACGCTCCACGTCTTCACGCTTCGTGCCGCGCAGCAGGATACCAACGTTGTCGCCTGCTTGACCTTGGTCCAGCAGCTTGCGGAACATTTCAACGCCCGTGCAGGTCGTCTTCACCGTCGGCTTGATACCCACGATTTCGATTTCTTCGCCGACCTTCACGATGCCGCGCTCAACGCGACCCGTCACAACCGTACCACGGCCCGAGATCGAGAACACGTCTTCCACCGGCATCAGGAACGCGCCGTCAACTGCACGCTCCGGCGTCGGGATGTACGTGTCCAGCGCGTCGGCCAGGCTCATGATCGCCACTTCGCCCAGCTCGCCCGTGTCGCCTTCCAGCGCCAGCTTTGCCGAACCCTTCACGATCGGCGTGTCGTCGCCCGGGAAGTCGTACTTCGACAGGAGTTCGCGAACTTCCATCTCGACCAGCTCGAGCAGTTCAGCGTCGTCCACCATGTCGCACTTGTTCAGGAACACGATGATGTACGGAACGCCAACCTGACGTGCCAGCAGGATGTGCTCACGCGTCTGCGGCATCGGGCCGTCAGCTGCCGAGCAAACCAGGATCGCGCCGTCCATCTGCGCTGCGCCCGTGATCATGTTCTTCACATAGTCAGCGTGGCCCGGGCAGTCGACGTGTGCGTAGTGGCGGTTAGCCGTTTCGTACTCGACGTGTGCCGTGTTGATCGTGATGCCGCGCGCCTTTTCTTCCGGTGCCGCGTCGATCTGGTCGTATGCCTTCGCTTCGCCGCCGAACTTCTTCGTCAGAACCGTCGTGATCGCTGCCGTCAGCGTCGTCTTGCCGTGGTCAACGTGACCAATCGTACCAACGTTCACGTGCGGCTTGGTCCGCTCGAATTTACC
>NZ_JAAGPM010000347.1:0-1207 GCF_017104865.1 Burkholderia sp. Ac-20349 | reverse complement strand
GCGACCACGTCGAATGGCTTGACTCGCTCTTGTGGGCCAGACATACAATCGTCCGATGCGACGACTCCAGGCCTTCAAGTTCGAACTGATGCCGAACGGCGAGCAGCAGCGCGATATGCGCCGCTTCGCCGGATCGTGCCGGTTCGTCTACAACAAGGCACTGGCGTTGCAGAAGGAGAACTACGAGGCGGGCGGCAAGTTCATTGGCTACGTAGCAATGGCCAAGCATCTGACGGAGTGGCGTAACGGAGGCGAAACGCCATGGCTCAAGGATGCCCCCGTTCACCCGTTGCAACACGCCCTCAAAGACATGGAGCGGGCCTACAAGAACTTCTTCGCCAAGCGAGCGGCGTTTCCGAAGTTCAAGAAGCGCGGCCAGCGCGACAGTTTTCGCTACCCGGACCCCAAGCAATTCAAGCTCGACCAGCCCAATGGGCGCATTTTCCTGCCCAAGCTGGGCTGGATGCGGCTGAGGCTGTCGCGTCCCGTGCTGGGCGAACTGCGCAACGCAACGGTCAGCTTCAACGCGGGCAAGTGGTGCGTCTCGATCCAGACCGAGCGGGAGGTCGAGCAGCCGGTGCCCCATGCCACCAGCGTGATCGGCATCGATGTGGGCATTGCCCGCTTCGCCACGATGAGCGACGGCACGTTTGTCGCACCGCTCAACAGTTTCAGGAAACATGAGGCTTGTCTGCGCCGATGCCAACGTGCGATGAGCCGCAAGGTCAAGTTCAGCAATAACTGGAAAAAAGCCAAGACCAGAGTCCAGCGCATCCATGCGCGCATCGGCAATGCTCGCCGCGACTACCTGCACAAGGCCACGACCACGATCAGCAAAAACCACGCGATGGTGTGTATCGAGGACTTGCAGGTTCGGAATATGTCCAGGTCGGCGGCAGGCAGCACCGATGCGCCTGGCAAAAATGTTCGGGCCAAGTCCGGTCTGAATAAGGCCATCCTCGACCAAGGGTGGTTCGAGTTCAGGCGGCAGTTGGAATACAAGCTGGCCTGGAATGGCGGCTGGCTCGTGGCGGTTCCGCCCGCGAATACAAGCCGGACGTGTCCGGCTTGTGGATACATGAGTGCGGATAACCGGACCACGCAGGAAAAATTCGCCTGTGTCGAATGCAGTTACGAGGAGAACGCCGATGTCGTCGGTGCTCTGAACATTCTGGCGCGGGGACACCGCGTTGCAGCCTGTGGAGAG
>NZ_JAAGPM010000346.1:0-1235 GCF_017104865.1 Burkholderia sp. Ac-20349 | reverse complement strand
GGGCGAGCCGGCAGCGCGCAGACCTATCGCGCCGAAGCGCAATTCGAACTGTTGCCGACGAACGAGCCATTTCGACTGGAGCGCAGCGTCCGCAAGCCCATTATGGGCGGACCTGAGAAAGCAATCGTCGTCGGCCCCGCCGGGCAGGAAATCTGGACGGACCAATACGGTCGGGTAAAAGTACAGTTCCAATGGGACCGGCAAGGCCAGCACGACGAGAATTCGGGCATCTGGCTGCGTGTGCTGTCGCCTTGGCAAGGCATAGACATGGGCGCGACGTTCATCCCGCGCATCGGTCATGAGGTGGCGGTGTCGCATTACTACGGCGACCCGGATTTGCCGGTGATTATCGGGAGCGCCGTCAACGCGTTCCGCCAGCCTGCACTGGACCAACCGCACAACCACGCGGTGTCGGTCATTCGTGGCCGGGAGCTCCATGGCACGGCATCCGGCCATCTGGCGATCGACGATACGCGGGAACAAATCCAGACGCAGCTTGCCAGCGACGCGGGCATGTCGATGCTGAGCCTCGGCAACCTTCGGCGAATTACGCACAAGAAGGGGCGCGCCGATGCACGTGGCAAAGGCTTCGATCTTCGCACCGACGATTGGGGTGTCGTTCGGGCGTTGAAGGGTTTGTTCGTGTCGACGGACGGTCAACCGGGCGGCCCGGGCCATTCGAAGGACGCCAAGGAGGCCATAGGCCGACTCACGCGGGCGCGCGAACTACAGGAAAGCCTCACTGGCCTGGCGCAACGGCATCAGGCGCAACGGCCCGACGCGGATCAGAGCGATGTGGCCAAGTCGATCAAGGCGCGCAACGATGCGATTCGCGGCAATACGCCTGCCGGCCCGGACGATTTCCCGGAATTGACAGAGGCGGACATCGTCCTGGCCGGCCCAGCCGGATTCAGTCTGGCGGCTGAGCGTAGCGCTCATATTGCGAGCGGCGAGGATGTTGCCGTAACAAGCGGCCGGCACGTCGGGCTTGCCGTGGGGCGGTCGCTGTTCGCGAGCGTGTCGACCGCGTTCTCGTTGTTCGTGCACAAGGCCGGCATGGCGCTCGTCGCCGCATCTGGGAAAGTGCGGATCGAAGCGCAGACCGACGGTGTCGACCTCACCGCAAAGAAGACCATCAACATCACGAGTACGGCCGACAGCATCCACCTGCACGCGGCAGACGAAATCGTGCTGCACGCAGGAAGTACGGAGGTTCGCATCAGCGATCAAGGTTA
>NZ_JAAGPM010000345.1:0-1237 GCF_017104865.1 Burkholderia sp. Ac-20349 | reverse complement strand
TACGCGACGCAGCCGGGTGCGGCCGGCGCGCGCAGCGCGAACGGCCAGGCCGCGACCGCCATCGGCTGGCGCGAGTTCTTCGTCGATCCGCGCCTGCAGCGGCTGATCGAGATCGCGCTGAAAAACAACCGCGACCTGCGCGTGTCGGTGCTGAACATCGAGGCGGCGCGTGCGCAGTACCAGATCACGCGCGCGGGCCTGTTCCCGACGCTCGATGCGACGGGTACCGGTAACCGTCAGCGCCTGCCGAATGCGCTGTCGGTGGCGCCGGGCCGGAACATCACGACGACCTACAACGTCGGCCTGTCGGCGTCGTGGGAACTCGACCTGTTCGGCCGCGTGCAGAGCCTGAAGGACCAGGCGCTCGCGCAGTACCTGGCGACCGCGTATGCGCGGCAGGCGTCGGAGATCTCGCTGGTGTCGCAGGTGGCCGATCAATACCTGACGCTGCTGTCGACCGACGATCTGCTGAAGGTCACGGAGGACACGCTGAAGACGGCGCAGGCGTCGTACGACCTGACGAAGCTGCAGTTCGACAACGGCACGGGTTCCGAGCTCGAGCTGCGTCAGGCGCAGACGGTGGTCGAGCAGGCGCTGGCGAACCAGCAGGCGCAGGCGCGTGCGCGTGCGCAGGCGCTGAACTACCTGGTGCTGCTGATCGGCGAGCCGCTGCCGGACGATCTGCCGGCGGGCATGCCGCTCGACGCGCAGAACCTGCTGACGGACGTGCCGGCTGGCCTGCCGTCCGACCTGCTGACGCGTCGCCCCGACGTGATGCAGGCCGAGCAGTCGCTGCTGGCGGCGAACGCGAACATCGGTGCGGCACGCGCGGCGTTCTTCCCGAAGATCTCGCTGACGGCCGCGTTCGGTACGGCGAGCCCGACGCTGGGCGGTCTGTTCAAGGCCGGCACGGCGGCGTGGTCGTTCGCGCCGAACATCGCGCTGCCGATCTTCGAGGGCGGCGCGAACATCGCGAACCTCGATCTTGCACACGTGCAGAAGCGCATCGAGATCGCGAACTACGAGAAGGCGATCCAGTCGGCGTTCCGCGACGTGGCGGACGGGCTGGCCGCACGCGGCACGTACGACCAGCAGATCGCGGCGCTGGAGCGCAACGAGCACGCGCAGCAGCGACGTTTCGACCTGTCGGACCTGCGTTACAAGAACGGTGTCGACAGCTACCTGTCGGTGCTGACCGCGCAGACGGACCTGTACACCGCGCAGCAGTCGCTGATCA
>NZ_JAAGPM010000344.1:0-1274 GCF_017104865.1 Burkholderia sp. Ac-20349 | reverse complement strand
GCCGCCGCGGGCGCGTCGAAGTGGCACGACAACGTGATTTATTCGAACGCGTCGCTCGACGAAGCGGTCGATACGCCCGACGAAGGGCTCGGCCGGGCAAATCTACCCGCTGGCGGTATCTGGCCCTGAAACGGGGCGAAAATATTGCCCCATTTTCATCATCGTTTAACCATTCGAAACAATGTGTTCACTGAAAGGGGCATGATCTCCGGCGATCGAGCAGGCATACTGTCGCCTATGTTGCTCAATGCGCGTCGAATGGCGCGCGCTTGCCCCCATGTCCACTCCAGTTTCCTTTCGAACCCTGCGATGGTTGACCGTCGCGGCTGCTGCATGCTTGCTCGCCGCGTGTTCGACCGCTTCCGACGTGACCGCGACGTCGAACCCGAACGTGTTTACCGTGACGACGCGCACGGTCGGCGTGTCGACGACGTGGGCCGACGCCCATACGAAGGCCTTCGACGAAGCCACCAACTACTGCACGCAGCGCGGGATGCGCGCGAGCATGAAGCAGGAATCGCTGACCAGCGGCAGCCGTGTCGGCGCGCGCTCCGAACTCGCGTTCGAGTGTCATCCGACCTTCGAGACGGCGTCGAACCCGCGCGGTTGAACGACCGGCGGCGTTGACGCGCCGTCGCCTTCCGCGTTTTCCTTCCCCCGCATGCGAAACGACCCGCGATGCCGTTCAGGCACATCGCGGGTCGGCGCACGTCCGGCGTCGGCTGCGGCGGTTACGCCGGCTGTGCCTCGTACAGCTTCACGCACGCGGAGAAGTCGAGCGTGCCGAGCCCCTGCTGGCTCATCGACTGATAGAGCTGCTGCGCGAGCGCGCCCATCCACACCGGCTGGTGCGCGCTGCGTGCCGCTTCGGTCGCGAGCCCGAGATCCTTCAGCATCAGGTTCGCCGCGAAGCCGCCCGCGTAGCCGCGCGCGGCCGGCGCGGTGTCGCTCACGCCCGGATACGGGTTGTACGTGTCCGAGCTCCAGCAGCGGCCGGTCGACGTATTGATGATGCCGGCCAGCACGGCCGGATCGATCCCCAGCGCGGCGCCGAGCGCCATCGCTTCCGACACGCCCATCATCGAGATCCCGAGCAGCAGGTTGTTGCAGATCTTCGCGATCTGCCCGGTGCCCGTGCCGCCGCAATGCACGACGTAGCCCATCTTGCGGCCGGCCGGCTGGGTGCCGGCGCTCACGGTGCCGCGCCCCGATGTCGGCGGCGTATCGAGCTTGATGAATTCGATCCGGACTTCGCCATCCATCTGGATCACGAA
>NZ_JAAGPM010000343.1:0-1277 GCF_017104865.1 Burkholderia sp. Ac-20349 | reverse complement strand
CCGGCGGCAGGAAGCCGATTTCCTGCGCGAATTTCTTGCGGATGCTCTTGATGCGCTTGAGCAGCTCGCCGTCGCTGTTCTTGTCGACGAGCGGAATCAGCCGGCAGCCGGCGCGGCGGTGGTGGCAGCCGCACCCGGTGCGGCATTGGCCGCCGGGGCGAGCTGCGCGGGGACCGTCTTCACGGTCGCACCCGGGCGCACCTTGTCGACGCCCTGCACGATCACGTGATCGCCCGCTTCCAGACCGCCTTCGACGATCCAGTCCTGGCCGGACGTGCCGGCGGTCGTCAACTGACGCGTCTCGACCTTGTCGGACGCGTTCACGACCAGTGCGATCGCCTGCCCCTTCTGGTCGTGCGACACGCCGATCTGCGGCACCAGGAACGCGTTCTCGTTCACGCCTTCCTCGATCCGTGCGCGCACGAACATGCCCGGCAGCAGCACGCGGCCCGGGTTCGGGAAGATCGCGCGGATCGTCACCGAGCCGGTGGTCTGGTCGACCGTCACGTCCGAGAATTGCAGCTTGCCCGGCTCCGAATAGGTCTTGCCGTCTTCCAGGATCAGCGACACTTTTGCCGCACCCGGGCCGCTCGTCTTCAACTTGCCGCTCTGCACGTCCTGGCGCAGCTTCAGCCCGTCGAGGCTCGACTGCGTGAGATCCACATACACCGGGTCGAGTTGCTGGACCGTCGACATCAGCGTCGCCTGGCTTGCCTGCACATACGCGCCCGGCGTCACCTGCGAGATGCCGACGCGACCGGTGATCGGCGACACGACATCGGTGTAGCCGAGGTTGATCTGTGCGGTGTCGACCGCCGCCTTGCCGGCCGAGACGTCCGCCGCGGCCTGCCCTTGCGTGGCCACCGCGTTGTCGTAGTCCTGCTTGCTGACCGCGTTCGCGGCCACCAGCACCTTGTAGCGCGCGACCAGCGCGTTCTGCGTGACGAGGTTCGCCTGCGCCCTCGCAAGCGTCGCCTTTGCACTGTTCAGCGCGGCGACGTACGGCGCCGGGTCGATCTTGTAGAGACGCTGGCCGGCCTTGACGTCGGTGCCTTCGGTGAATTCGCGGCGCAGCACGATGCCGTCGACCCGTGCACGCACCTGTGCAACGAGGAACGCGCTGGTGCGGCCCGGCAGTTCGGTTACCGCGGGCACGGCCTGCGGCTGGACGGTGACGACGCCGACTTCCGGCGTTTGCGGCGGCGGTGCCGATTCTTTTTTTCCGCACGCGGCCAGGAAAACGGCGGCCGTTGCAGCAGTGATTAAGCGGTATGGAA
>NZ_JAAGPM010000342.1:0-839 GCF_017104865.1 Burkholderia sp. Ac-20349 | reverse complement strand
CAGGTCCGTGTCGCCGGCGCGGACCTGCCGGACGCGATGCAGCAGCATGTAAACCGTGATCCCTTTCAGCAGCCCGGCCGCGGCGGCTTCGTCGCTCAGGCCATCGGGGATCGGCAGCACGCGCTCGGCCGGCATCGTGCGCAGGCTCGCATAGCTGCCGGTCGGCATGCCCGCATACGCGACGCGCTGGCCGGGGACGAGCGCCGTCGCGCCGGGCCCGACCGCATCGATCACGCCGGCCGCCTCGACACCGAGCGCGTCCGGCAGCGCGGGCATCGCGTGCGCCCCCGTCCTGAAATAGATGTCGACGAAATTCACGCCGATCGCGGTCTGGCGAATCCGGACTTCGCCGGCACCGGGCGGAGCGACGGGTGCATCGACGCGGCGCAGCACGCCGGCGTCGCCGTAGCGGTCGATCCCGATCCGGATGGCAGTGGCACTCTGGGTCATGACGTTCCTCGTAATCGAATGAAGTGACACGATCATCCCATCGTGCATAATCGAACGGAATTCACGTAAAGCGCCCATCTACTGTGCAAAATTCGACCGATCTGGATGCCGCGCCCGCATCCGCGTTACCGATGAGCTGGGACGACATCCGCTATTTCCTCGCGGTGATGCGCGGCGGCAGCCTGTCGGCCGCCGCGCGAGCGCTGCAGGTTCAGCATTCGACGGTCGCACGCCGCATCGACGCGCTGGAGTCGGCGCTCGGCATCCGGCTGTTCGACCGGCTGCCGCGCGGCTGGCCGCCGACCGACGAAGGGCTGCACCTTGCCGAGCATGCCGCCCGCCTCGAAACCGACGCGCATGCGTTCGCGCGCGCCGCCCAGGGCGCGGCA
>NZ_JAAGPM010000341.1:0-233 GCF_017104865.1 Burkholderia sp. Ac-20349 | reverse complement strand
AAAAAAAAAAAAAAAAAAAAAAATAAAAAAATAAAAAAAAAAAAAAAAAAAAAAATACAAACAGATTAAGGTTAGATGTAGACTGTCAGACAACATCATATGATACTTCAGAGCGTGTATCATACGTACGGAGTCGCAGTTGACATCTATGCAGTGATGTAATGACTTCCTTAGTTGTGTGTCGCGTCATCAGATGCTGTAGATGACACACTTTTAGCCACAGCAGTGCACGA
>NZ_JAAGPM010000340.1:0-990 GCF_017104865.1 Burkholderia sp. Ac-20349 | reverse complement strand
CGCTGCCCGGCAGCGTGCTCGCCCAGGGTGCGCGGGCCGCGCCGAAACGCGTGGTCGTGATCGGCGGCGCACTCGCGGAAACCGCGTTCGCGCTCGGCGGCGCGGAAACGCCGCGCTACCGGCTCGTCGGCGCAGACACCACCTGCACGTACCCCGACGCCGCGAAGCGGCTGCCGAAGGTCGGCTACCAGCGCGCGCTGTCGGCCGAGGGGCTGCTGTCGCTACGACCCGATCTCGTGCTCGCGTCGGCGGAAGCCGGTCCGCCCACCGCCATCGCGCAAGTCAAAAACGCCGGCGTCGCGGTGACGACGTTCGACGAGCGCCACGACGTCGAATCGGTGCGCGCGAAGATCACCGGCGTCGCGCAGGCGCTCGACGTGCGCGACGCGGGTACCGCGCTGCTGCAACGTTTCGACCGCGACTGGCAGGCCGCGCGCGACGCGGTCGCTGCCCGCGCGCCCGGCGGCGCGCAGCCGCCGCGCGTGCTGTTCGTGCTGAACCATACCGGCAACCAGGCGCTCGTCGCCGGCCAGCGCACGGCCGCCGACGCAATGATCCGCTACGCGGGCGCGCGCAACGCGATGCAGGGCTTCGATCACTACAAGCCGCTGACGACCGAGGCGCTGGCAGCCGCCGCACCCGACGTCGTGCTGATCTCCGACGAAGGGCTCGCAGCCGTTGGCGGCCGCGCCGCACTGCTCGCGACGCCCGGCTTCGGCGCGACGCCGGCCGGCCGTGCGCAACGTGTCGTCGCGCTCGATGCGCTGTTCCTGCTCGGCTTCGGCCCGCGCCTGCCGCTCGCCGTCACGACCTTGCACCGACGCCTGTCGGATGCGCTCGCCTGATTCCGGATTGACCCGATGCCCGCTCACGCTTCGCCCTTCTCCGCACCGTCGCCCGCATCGCACTCCGGCGCCGCGCGCATCGGCACGTCACGCCGCCTTGCGCCGTTCGCACTGGCTGCGCTCGCCGTGCTCGTGTGTGCGATGA
>NZ_JAAGPM010000339.1:0-238 GCF_017104865.1 Burkholderia sp. Ac-20349 | reverse complement strand
GCATTAAAAAAAAAAAAAAAATATAAATCGCTCGTCTTTGCCCAGGTATATAAATATTGCCTTCTCGCGTACCTCGTACGTCTGCGCTCACCATCTCAACGCTTGCACAGTTCATACACCCACCGCCGCTACCCTCTCACTACTGTTTCGCATGACTTGTCTACTCCGCGTCCTCACTGTCTTCCCCCTACATCTCAGTGCTCCACTACCTCAACAGTACCTACATCCTCACACTCAC
>NZ_JAAGPM010000338.1:0-1312 GCF_017104865.1 Burkholderia sp. Ac-20349 | reverse complement strand
TGTCAAGTCCTGGAATAGGTTGACAGTATCCAGGCACTAGAACGCCCGATGCACCGCATCGGGCGTTTTGTATTTCAGGGCGGCATGTGGTCGCTCATGGTTGTAGATGTGCACCGACTGTTCGACCATCTTGGCAGCCTGCTCAAGGTCAACAGGACGTTGCAACAGGAACTCACCCTTGAGGATGCCGTTGACCCGCTCGGCCAGAGCGTTCTGATAGCAGTCGTACCCGTCAGTCATTGAACAGCGCAAGCCGTGACGTCGATGGATGTCCTGATAGTAGGTCGAGCAGTATTGGGCCCCGCGATCGGAGTGGTGGATCAACGGCTGCCCGCTCCGGCGCCTGCGCAATGCCTTCTTGAGCGCCTGACTGACCTGCTCGGTTTGCAGGCTATCGTGAACGTGATGGCCGACGATCTTGCGCGAGAACGCATCCGTGACGAGACTCACATATACAAACGGGCCAGCCGTCGGCAGGTACGTGATGTCGGCCACCCATACCTGTTCAGGGCCGGTCGGCACGATCTGATCGGGTCCCGGTTTCAGCAGATTCGGATGGCGCCGGAAGCGATGATGGCTTTGCGTTGTCTTGTGGTACGCCCGGTGGGGCACGACGAGCAGGCGCGCGCAGCGCAGTACATCGAACAGCCGATCTCGCCCCAGCTTGATGCCGCGCTCAACCAACGCTGGCCCGAGCAGATGATGCAGTTTTCGTGTCCCAAGTCTGGGCTGACGCAGCCGTACATCCCGCACCAGCGCCGTCACGGTCTCGGCCTGCGAGCAGCGACGTTCCTCACGTTGGAAACGCTTGTAATACGCTTGGCGGCTGATGCCCATGTATCGGCAGGCTCGCTCGACGCTCAGCTTTTTGATCCGCTTTTGCGCGACGACCTGCCCGAAGGCTTTTTTACGGTGATTCCGTAGTCCTTGCGCATCACGTCGATCACCGCCTCGAACAGTGCGGATTTCTCCTGCGCTTCTCGCAACTGTGTCTCCAACTCCTTGATGCGCTGCTCCGGTGTGAGCGGCTTTGAGTCTTGCTTTGGCATGATGGAACCCGATCGCGCACGGCCGGATGGATCGGCCCAATCCTGCAAGCCGTGCTTACGTAACCATACCAGCACGGTCGAGCGCCCCTGGATTCCGTAGCGGCGCTGCGCCTCTTTGTACGTCAGTTCGCCCTTTTCGACCTGCTCGACCACTGATAGCTTAAAAGCTAGGCTGTAGTCCCGCTGCGTTCGCTTGATCTCTTGCTCCACTTGGCACCTCTTCGTTTCCGCGAAAAAGTGTCAACCTATTTCAGGACGGGTCA
>NZ_JAAGPM010000034.1:0-61082 GCF_017104865.1 Burkholderia sp. Ac-20349 | reverse complement strand
AGGCCGCGCAGTACGACGCCGGTCACCCGCTCGGAATGCGTGCCCGCATAGGCGAGAGCAAGCGCGGCGCCCCACGATCCACCGACGACGCCCCAGCGCGCAATGCCGAGTTGATGGCGCACTGCCTCCAGATCGCCGATCAGCCGCGCGGTGCTGTTGTGACGCGTACCGCCGCGCGGTGCAGATGCCCCCGCGCCGCGCTGATCGACCAGCACGACGCGCACGCGCGTCAGGTCGAACAGCCGCAGGATGCCGGCCTGGCTGCCGCTGCCGGGCCCGCCGTGCAGCACGACGACCGGGTGGCCGTGCGCGGCGCCGGCTACGGCGAACGCGATCGATTGCCCATCGCGCCGCAGGCGGTGGGCAGCGGGCGCGGCCGGCGACGCCGGTGGGTCGGGCAAGATCCGCGTCGCGGGCGGCGGCGTGGATCGAATCGGGCGGTGTGTCATGTCGATTGGGCTCGCTGGAATCGGGGCAACCGTCACGCGGCCGTGCGGGTGCCCGGGCGGTCGCAGGGGGGGATCTGCGACAAAGCCAGAAACGGGCCAGCCGCGATGATCGGGATTCGCACGGGTAGTCACGCGTCCGGAAATCGCGGTATCACGAAGCCGGCTTGTCGCGTGACCCGACCCGCACGGTCGCGCCCGGATCGCGTATTACGTCATGCTTGCAATTCGGACGTGACGCCGGCGTGGCCCGATGCTTGCTTGCAATGACGGCAAAGAGTCCGGCAAATGACCGGAAGGATCCCCCGGAGGAGACAATGCGCGATGACATGGAGCAGGCGGCCGGATCACGGGCCGCGCATCCCGCCGGCTGGCCTGCGCCGTCGATCCAGAAGGCCCACGAGCGGTCGGAGACCTTCGGCCTGCAGGTATCGGCACAGCCCGACTACGACGTGCTGCCGAGCTCGGCGCTGGTGCTCAAGCGTGAGCAGAGCCGGGTACTGTGCGTGCATGCGATGCCGGTGATGGAAACGCTGCACGAGCAGATCGTCAACACGCAGAGCATGATCGTGCTGACCGATGCGGAAGGGCTGATCCTGCATTCGATCGGCGACGATGATTTCCTGCGCCGCGCGGAGAAGGTGGCGCTGCGCCCGGGCGCAAACTGGGCCGAGAACCGGCAGGGCACCAATGCGATCGGTACGGCACTTGCCGAACTGTGCCCGATGGTCGTCCATGGCGACCAGCACTTCCTGGCCGCGAACCGTTTCCTGACCTGTTCGAGCGTGCCGATCCTCGATCCGTACGGCGACGCGATCGGCGTGCTCGACGTGACCGGCGATCACCGCAGCTATCACCAGCACACGATGGCGCTCGCGAAGATGTCGGTGCAGATGATCGAGAATCACCTGTTTACGACGACCTTTCAGGAGACGCTGCAGGTGTCGTTCCATGGTCGCCCGGAGTTCCTCGGCACGCTGATGGAGGGGATCGTCGCGTTTACCGCCGACGGTCGCTTCCTGTCGGCCAATCGCAGCGCGCAGTTCCAGCTCGGGATGCCGCTCGCCGCGCTGCGTGCACACACGCTGTCGTCACTGTTCGACATTACGAGCGCGCAACTGATCGACCGCATGCGGGCGAGCACCGACCGGCACCTGACGCTGAATCTCGGCAACGGCGCGGTGGTTTGCGCGCGCGTGCACTTCCGGCGAGCGACGCTCGCCGAAGGCAGCCGGCCAACGGACGTCCACGATGCGCTCGGGTCAACCGCGCGCGCGAATGCGGTGCCTGCGCCGGCGGCGGGCACGTCGGCCGGCCTGTCGCGGCTCAACTATCTCGACACCGGCGATTCGCAGGTCGCATGCGTGATCGCGAAGGTGCGCAAGGTGATCGGCAAGGACATTCCGATCCTGATCACCGGCGAGACCGGCACCGGCAAGGAGCTGCTCGCACAGGCGATCCACAACGACTCGCCGCGGCGAGACGCGCCGTTTGTCGCGGTCAACTGCGCGTCGATCCCGGAGGCGCTGATCGAGTCCGAGCTGTTCGGCTACGAGGAAGGCGCATTCACCGGCGCACGCCGCAAGGGGGCGATCGGCAAGCTGCTGCAGGCGAACGGCGGCACGTTGTTCCTCGACGAGATCGGCGACATGCCGTATCCGCTGCAGGTGCGGCTGTTGCGCGTGCTGCAGGAGCGCCTCGTCAACCCGCTCGGTTCGACAAAGACGATCGCCGTGGACATCGCGATCATCTGCGCGACGCATCGCGATTTGCGCGACATGATTGCGCAGAACCGCTTTCGCGAGGATCTCTACTACCGGCTGAATGGCCTCGTGGTGCGCCTGCCGCCGTTGCGCGATCGCACGGATATCGCGGTGGTCGTGCAAAAGATGCTGCAACGGGAGGCGTTCGCGGGGCCGGACCGGCCGCCGCTGTCCGTCGCGCCCGACGTGATGGCGCTGTTCGTGCGCTGCATGTGGCCCGGCAACTTTCGCCAGCTCGGTAACTTGTTGCGCACGGCGGCGGCAATGGTCGACGACGATGGTGAAATCCGGCGCGAGCACCTGCCGGACGACTTCTTCGACGACCTGCGCCGCGGCGACGCGCAGGCCGCCCAGGTTGCGCAGGCTGAGCACGATCCGTCTGCCGGATCGTACGTCGCGGACGCGTTCCCGCCGGCCGACGCGCGCCTGCAGGACGTTGCCGCGTCTGCGATCGCCGCCGCGCTCGCCCGTCATGGCGGAAACGTGTCCGCTGCGGCGCGTGCGCTCGGCGTCTCGCGCAACACGATCTACCGGAAGATGCCGGCCGCCGACGCGGAGCGCCGCCCGTCGGACGAAAGCTGACGCGCAGGACGCGGGATCGCGGCCTGCGCACAGCGCGCCCTGTCACAGCCGGTGTGTCAAGTTGCAACACCGGTGTTCAACGATTCAACACCTGTTGCTCCCCCCGCGCATCCCGCAGCCGGGGCGGCGGCCCCTATCCGTATGAATCGTGTCGGCTATTCGTAAGAATCTCGTCCCGATGCCCGAATGACGGCCGGTTGCCGCCGCCGGGCGGCCAACTTACGGCTTCGGCACGCTCCTTGCTGAAGAGGAACCGACCGCCCGATTTCCGCGGTGGTTCGACTCACCAGGCAACTCATCAACTCAATCAGGAGACACATCATGCAATGGACGACACCGACTTACACCGACCTGCGCTTCGGCTTCGAAATCACGATGTACATCGCCAACCGCTGATCGCCGCGCGAGCCGCCCGTTTCGCCGTGTCGGCGCGGGCGGCCTCGGGAGCTGACGCCCATGAAGATCAAGATACTCGGCTCGGGAGCCGGCGGCGGCCTGCCGCAATGGAACTGCAATTGCGCGAACTGTCGCCGTGCGCGCAGCGGAAGCGGCCACGTGCTGCCGCGCACGCAGTCGTCGATCGCGGTCAGCGACGACGGCATCGACTGGATCCTCGTCAATGCGTCGCCCGACATTCTTTCCCAGTTGCGCGCGGATCCGGACCTGCAACCGGCGCGCGCGATCCGCGACAGCGGCATCGCTGCCGTCGTGCTGTGCGACGCGCAGATCGATCACGTGACGGGCCTGCTGATGCTGCGCGAGCGATCGACGCCGCTGCCGCTTTACGCGAGCGCACCCGTGCTCGACGACTTGTCGACCGGCTTGCCGCTCGTGCCGCTGCTGGGTCATTACTGCGGCGTCGCCGCTCACACGATCACGCTCGGCGAGCCGTTCGAGGTGCCGGCGGCGCGCGGGATCCGTTTCACCGCGATTTCCGTCGACAGCAAGGCGCCGCCTTATTCGCCGCGGCGCGCGTCGGCCGCGCCCGGGGACAACGTCGCGCTGTCGATCGAAGATGTCGCGAGCGGCCGCCGCGCCTTCTATGCGCCAGGGCTCGCGGCAGTCAACGACGACGTACGTGCGGCCATGGACGGCGCCGATCTCGTGCTGGTGGACGGCACGTTCTGGACCGGGACCGAAATGATCGATCTCGGCCTGTCGGGCAAGCACGCGGCCGACATGGGGCATCTCGCGCAGTGTGCGGAACACGGGCGGCCCGGCATGATCGACTGGCTCGACACGCTGCCCGCACGTACGCGCAAGGTGCTCACGCACATCAACAACACGAACCCGATTCTCGATCCGCATTCCGTCGAGCACGCGCTCCTGCGTGCGCACGGCATTGACGTCGCACACGACGGAATGCAATTCCAGGTCTGACGATGAACGCACCGATTCCCGCTACGGCGTTGCACGCAACGCCCTGGATCGCGACCGAATTCGAGGCGCGCCTGCGTGCGCTCGAATCGCGCTATCACATCCATCATCCGTTCAACCGACGGCTCAACAGTGGCGCCTGTTCGCCCGCGCAGATCCGCGGCTGGGTGGCAAACCGCTTCTACTACCAGATCAACATTCCGCTCAAGGATGCGGCGATCCTGTCGAACTGCCCCGACCGTGACACGCGTCGCCGCTGGATTCAGCGGCTGGTCGATCACGATGGGCAGGGCGACAACGAAGGCGGCATCGAGGCGTGGGTACGGCTCGGCGAGGCATGCGGTCTCGCGCGCGCCGAACTGTGGTCGCTCGAACATGTGTTGCCCGGCGTGCGTTTCGCGGTGGACGCATACGTGAACTTCGCGCGGCGCGCGCCATGGCAGGAAGCCGTGTGCTCGTCGCTGACCGAGATGTTCGCGCCGCAAATCCATCTCGACCGCCTCGCGGGCTGGCCGTCGCATTACCCGTGGATAGAGCCGGCCGGGCTGCATTACTTTCGCAGCCGCGTCCCGCTCGCGCAGCGCGACGTCGAGCATGGTCTCGCCGTGACGCTGCAGCATTTCACGACACCGGAAGCGCAGCAGCGCGCGCTCGGCATTCTGCAATTCAAGCTCGACATTCTGTGGTCGATGCTCGACGCCGTCGAAAAGGCCTTCCCCCTATGAACACGATCGAAGCCGCGAGCGGCGTACCGCTGCGCCCCTGTCTCAGTGGCATGTACCGCCTGCAATGGGAGGCGGCCCAGGATGCGTACGTGCTCCTCTATCCGGAGGGAATGGTCAAGCTCAACCCGAGTGCGGGCGAGATTCTCGCGCGCTGCGACGGCACGCGCGAACTGGACGACATCATTGGCGAACTCGAGCGCCTGTTCAGCCAATCGGACCTCGCGACCGACGTCTACCGTTTCCTCGATCATGCGCGACTGCGCGGCTGGCTCGACTGATATGGTTCCCGACACGTCCCGTCCGTCCGCACCGCTGTGGCTGCTCGCGGAACTCACGTACCGTTGCCCGCTGCACTGCGCGTTCTGCTACAACCCCGTCGACTTCGCGGCGCACGGCGCGGAACTCGATACCGATGCGTGGCGCACGGTCATCACCGATGCGCGCGCGCTCGGCGCCGCGCAGATCGGCTTCTCGGGCGGCGAACCGCTGCAACGTGGCGACCTCGAGACGCTCGTCGCGCATGCGCGCGGGCTGGGCTTCTATACGAACCTGATCACGTCGGGCATCGGGCTGAACATTGCGCGCATCGAGCGGCTCAAGGCGGCCGGGCTCGATCACATCCAGCTGTCGCTGCAGGATTCGACGCGCGAGCTGAACGATTTCCTGAGCAGCACCCGCACGTTCGAGCTGAAGCGCAGCGTTGCGCGGCTGATCAAGGCGCACGGCTACCCGATGGTGCTCAACTGCGTGCTGCATCGCTACAACCTGCCGCACGTGGGACAGATCATCGAGATGGCGCTCGACCTGGGCGCCGATTACCTGGAGCTCGCGAACACGCAGTACTACGGCTGGGCGATGCTGAACCGAGACCAGTTGATGCCGACCGTCGAGCAGGTGCGCGAGGCCGAGGAAACGGTCAATCGCTATCGCAAGCTGGTGGGCGAGCGCTGCAAGATCCTGTTCGTCGTGCCCGACTATTTCGAGCGGCGCCCGAAGGCATGCATGAATGGCTGGGGCTCGGTGTTCCTGGGCGTTGCGCCGGACGGCACCGCGCTGCCGTGTCATGCCGCGCGGTCGCTGCCCGGACTCGCACTGCCGAACGTGCGCGACCGGTCGCTGCGGGAAATCTGGTACGACAGCGACGCATTCAACGCGTTTCGCGGCGACGACTGGATGCGCGAGCCGTGTCGCACATGCGACGAGCGGCATGCGGATCACGGCGGTTGCCGGTGCCAGGCCTATCTGCTGGCCGGCGACCCGAAGGAGGCTGATCCGGTGTGCGAGAAGTCTCCGCACCACGGCCAGGTCGAGCAGACCGTGCAATTCGCGCGACGTCGCGAGCCGCGCGACGAACAGCCGATGGTCTTTCGCAGCCGGGAGAATTCGCTTGCGCGATGCGGGACAGCGAGCGACTGATGACGGAGTACGGTGAAGACGACGGGAAGGCGCGAGGCTGGGCAAAACGATGAAGATCGTGGCAGTCGATATGCAGTCCTCTTCATGGCGGCGACGTGTTGCGTCCGGATGGGGTGATGGAACACTGGATGGAGGGCGTGTTGAGCACGGCTGCCTTCGATGCGCGAGGGACGGGCAGGACTAGCCGTTACGTCCGCGATCGTCCCGGTTGCCGCGGTATGCGCGTGGCATCGGCCGTGGCTGTCATGAGTGTGCTGCATGCGGGCGTATTCGTACCGTTCGCACGCGAACCGGTCGCACCGGTTCGAGCCCGGCAGCGCGCACATGATGCACTTGCGTCGCCACGGCCGGTGCCGTTTGCGACGGTGGTCGAGCGGCGCGAGGTGGTGCACCACGATGCGGCGTCCGGCACCACGCAGACACAAGCGGCGGCGTGAGCCGCGGCCTGCATCCGGTGTCCGGTGCCGAACGGCAGGCGTGTCTTGCCGCAGCGGCGCGCGCCGCGTCCCAACCGGAAGTGTGCCTGTCGGCCGATCGCGCGGCCTGTTACGACAGCGTCGCGAAGTTGCTGTCGGCGGCGCGGGCAGCCGGCCTTGCGAAGGTCGGTTTCGTCACCGATCTCGCACTTGGCCCTATAGCGCGCGGCGCTCCGCTGCCGCGGCAGCACGACGCGACCTGACGGCGCCGCCCGGCCGTGACGTTACCCATCATCCGCCTTCGCCTGCAGCCCCTTCAACCCCTGGATGACAACCAGCAGCGCGCGTCCGTGTTCGTCCGACCCATATCGCGGGCGTAGCGATCAGCGGCCGTTGGCGGTCGGGTTGGAGCAATAGGCGCTGTATCTGTATCCGTAGCGCGCGCTCGAGGTCAGCGTGCCGCGATCCGCGCGTTTTCGCGGCGAAGACTCGTGTGAGTGAGCATCAGCAAGTTGATGACGACGACGGCGATCGTTGCGACGATCATCCAGTTCACCCCGCCGTGGGTCACCAATACGCCCGCTACGTACGGAAACCCGAACAGGCCCGTAAAGTAGGCGATCGTGAAGACTTGCGAGCTTGCCGATGCGGACAAGCCCTTCTCGCTGGCGAGATTGACCGCCATGCCGTTCAAGGTGGAGTAGCTGAGTCCGTAGCCGATCGCGAAGATGAACGAGCCGACCACGTACAGGACTTCGCTGCCCGGATTGAACACAAAAATGACCAGCGCCACGAGCGTCATCGCGAACAGCGTGAAGGCGAGCTTTCGGACCGGCAATCGGCTGATCGTCTGCGCCAGCGTGAATCGGCAGAAGACGGTCGTCAACGTGAATGTCACGAAAAAGAGATCGGGCGACAGGTGTCGTGACTCCGCATAGATCGCCTGAAAATTCGACAACGCGGAAAAGACACAGGCGGCGAGTCCGATCATGATGATCGGCAGCCGGGTGGCATGGCGCAGTATCTCGGCAACCCGCGCGGCGGTCAGGCCGGTTGCATCGGCGGGCGGGTGGGGTAGGCGTTCCGCCCGTTTTCGGACAATCGAAAATGCGATGGCGGCAATCACGCAGAGACATGCCAGGCCTGCGTAGACGATGGCGTACGAACCGGAGCGCCTGGCGACGAAATGGCCGATCGGTGATGCGAGACCCAGCCCGACCATTTGACCACCCGAGAGCAAGGTCAGGTATTTGATCCGTGCGGAGGGCCTGAGGTGGTGAATGATTTGAAGTGGCGCGAGTATGTAAAAAGCCGACCATCCCATTCCCAGAAGCAGGCCGCCGATGAATGCGATCCTCAAATCGTGCGCTGCCAGGCTGAACGCGAGCATGGAAAGGGCCATGACGGCAGCGGCGGCCACGATGGTCGACATCAGGCCGATTCGTTGTGCTACCCATCCGGCGACCAGGGAACTGACGATCATGGTCAGGATGCCGGTCGAAATCACGGCGCCGGCCATCGACGAATCCAGGCCGCTCTGACGCAAATGCTCGGAGAGGAGAAAGCTGGCGCCGTAGGCGGCGGCAAGCGCGACGCTCGCGATGAGGAATGGAACGAACGTGGCAGCGGCGAGCGACGACGGAAGCGGGTCAGCGGAGGTGTTCATGGCGTTGGCGTCCAGTTTTTATCGCCGCCGTGATGCCTCGAGCGGGCCGGATTTCTTTGATCGTCTTATACCCGCATATGGCATACAGAAGGCCCTTCCGGATTTTATGATCCCGAGCCTGACGGGCATTGTGTTTTAGGTGGAAGCGGGATGAAATGTACAGTGACGCCGATTTTCTTCTGCACAGTTCCGGCCGTCGCTGATGAGCTTGGGCTCATAAACTTGAAGTCGATTGAGATTACGTTGGATGGTTTCGAAACGCGATCAATTACCTGCCTGAATCATTCCGATGTTGCTACCGCTCATATTTTTGCCGGCGATGCCGTGCGACGGCCGCCTGTATGCCGATCAGATCGACGCGCTGAAGGATCTTGCTTCGCCGACCGTGAAGATACTCGCGCATGCAACCTTTGCGGAGAGTGCGGAGCAGCTCCTGGCATCGACAAGCGGTGCGTTCATTCTTGCCGGCACGGCATATGGCGGATGTCTCGCGATGGAAGTGCTCGCGAGAGCGCCGGATCGCGTTCGTGGACTCTGGCTGATGAATTGTCAGCCGGGCGCTCATCCGGATCCGGACGCCGCTCGTGCCACCAGCCGGCGAATTCGCACCGGAGAGCACGAGCGGGTGATTGCGGAGTTCGCCGAGCAGGCGATTCCGGCGCACGACGGCGGGTCACGGGCTGCGTTCGTGCAGATGGCCCGCGATGCCGGAGCGGAGCTGTTCGCGCGACAATCCGATGCCACGCTGACGCGCTCGGATCATTGGTCGACGCTGGCGTCGAGCCAGGTTCCTGCGTTGCTCATCTGGGGGGCTGCGGATCGCTTCGTGCCCGTCGACGTCGGCCAGCGCATCGCCAGCCTGATGCCGCATGCCCGATTCGAGGCGATCGACGGATGCGGTCATTTCCCGACTCTGGAGCGGCCTTCGCAATGCACGGCGATCGCGCGTGAGTGGTTGAGAGAGTCGGTGCTGGGGTGAATCGTGCGTGGGAACGGGTCACATGCGCAGATTGCGCGGGGCTGCATTCGGCCAGTTGCGGTCATCACGACGAGAACGATCTAGTCAGCCGTTGCTGATCCATGCAGTCCACTTATGAGGCATCTAATGGATAAGAAGGCAAGAAACATCCTGGTCAGAACCTATTGGAGCAGCAATGGATGGGTAGACAGAAAGAACAGGAACATCAGCGAAGCCGATTTTGCCTATGCAAAGGAACACGGCGTGATGTTTTCTCCCGTCACGCTGACGCACGACCAGAGCATTGCGGCAATCAAGGACATTCTGCCCAAGGTTGCGCAGGATGCCGTAGCCAGGGCATTTTTAAGCAGCCTCTCGACGCGGCGGCTGGAGTGGCGTTCGGCGCTGGCTTCTTTCGTGTGTGCGCAACGATTGTCGCCGCCGCATGGATACGTGCCGAAGGTGAGCGGACACGGGTACACGAACGGTGTCATCACACACACCTCTTATCGCTGCGGCGTCTGCGATGGATCCCTGGAGTATGAAGATGTGGATTTGAACGTACTGAATTTCGAGCGCATCAAATGGGGAGGTGTGCGTCTCGGCGACCGGATCTATACCTTGTTCGATTTGCAGCAATTCCTGCGCGAAGAAATTTCGGAGCCCACGCAGGCCGACATCGACATTCTCAAATCGATGCTGTCAGTAATCGCTCATAGTCAGCCAGACGACTACCCGAGTGCGCTGAGGGACAGCCTGGCGCCGGTCATCAAATCGTCGAAAAGCGAGCGCGACGTGTTGATGGAAATTCTGGCTTGCGTTGATATTCTGAGACCATCGTCTTTCGACAGGCTCTCGCGAGGAAGGCACGATTGGCATTTCGTGGAGCACTGGCGCGGCGAGGACAAATACAACGAAGCTGCCGTGAAGCAGTATTTCGGCAAGTATCTCGATTGACAAGAGGGCGCAACTTGCCTGGTTTGCAGGCCGAGATGGCAGCACCGATTCAGCCTGCCTCGATTGCTGATGCCGCACATCGAAGCCAACACAGGGTTCGGCCGAATGGCGGCTTTCAGGAATGCTGCGCGTCTCTTGCGGGGCGTCAAGCAACATCCATTGGAATCTCCGACGCGCCTTCTCTTCTTCTCTTCCGTTGCTTGCCGTAGCCGCGGGCGCGTAACGCCCCACCCGCACGATCACCCATCATCCGCCTTCGCCTGCAACCCCTTCAACCCCTGGATCACGACCAGCAGCGCGCGCCCGTGCTCGTCCGACCCATCCCACGCGTCGACGATCGCTTCGCGCAGCAGGTCGTTGTACTGGCGGCGCGACGGCCCGGTATCGACACCATAGAAACTGCATAGCTTATTGAATGGCGCGCTGCGGCGCAGCCGGTGCCCGTTCGACAGCCTCAGGCGCGATACGGTCGGCTGGCTGACCCCGGAGAGTCGCGCTATTTCGCTGGACGAGCGTGTATCTGCCATCAGGCGGCGCAACAGGTCTTGAACGGGAAAATCTTGGTCCGGGGCTTCCATGCGATGCATTATACCTATACAGTTACGGCTGTTGAATGGGCTTGCTGTCACCAGCGAGGCTGTATCCCGAGAAAGTTGATGACACTGAAACACCTCCCACCCACGTTCTGCTGGACCAAGATCGGTACCGAGTCCGGCGAGGAACTGCCGACCGTCGTGCTCCGCAAGGAATGGGAGCGCCGGCTCGGGGGCGGGCGTTTTCTGTGGGGCATCAACCAGCCGCTCGGCAGCAGCGCACAAGTCGCCGCGCATCGCACGGGCTCGCTGCTCGCGCTGTTTTCGCCGGTCGCGTCGCGCCCGCGCGCAGGCGAGCGGAAAGACATGCTGCTGTGGAATGCATGGGTCGACGCGAGCGGGCAGGTGCGGCCGTTGCCGCCGCACACGTTCATCGCCAGTCGCGCGACCTTGCCGTCGGGCCGGCGTCGCGAACAGCACTACGCGCTCGTGTGCGCGTCATCCACCGCGCTGACGGTCGGCACGCAATTGCGCGTGTTTCCCGATCACCTGCGCAGCGTGAGCACCGGCCAGCCGCTCGGCGCCGCACAGGGTGCGGCCGTGGTCGATTGCGTCGGGCGCGCGAAGGAGCAGACGGGCAAGAGCTATCCGCTCGCGCTGTCGGTCGAACTCGAAGCGCCGTATTTCGTGCGGCTCGCGCAGCCGTGCGTGCTGAAGGCACGCGATCTCGCGGAAGTGAACAAGGCCACGCGCGCGGGCGATTTCGATCGCTTCGTCGAGCTCGTCGCGCGCTTGCGCGGCCGTTCGCCGACCGACGCCGAGCGCGGTGTCACGCGTGATCTGTTCGACGTGCCGCCGATCGAAACGGCGGCTGCGTACGTTGCGCCCACGCACGTGGCGCGCTTGCGCAATCGGCCGGCAGCCGAGCATCCGCGCGATCTCACGGGCGACCTGTTCGACCTGTCGCCGGGCGAGGCGGCCGCGTTCGCGGGTCTGTCGCATCCGCGTATCGGGCGCGCGTGACGCATCGCGCGCAGCAGATCGCGCAAGAATTTGTTGCAATCTCGCCATAGCGGAGCGGCGAGCGCAGAGGGACAATCGGCACGAAGCGCGCTGCGCGGCGGCCGATGCGTCGACACTTGATGGGTCGTGGTTCACGCCGCCGACATGCGCACCACGCACACTGAGCGTCGGCGTGCTTCACACTGCAACCCTGAGGGAGGAGTGTCGATGTCGACCCACATCTGTTCGCAGGAAGCCCGGGCCGCGCAACGCTTCGTCGAAGCCACGCGCAACGTCGATCAGGCCTTTCGCGCCGTGCGCGGCGAAAGCGACGACGACGGTTCGTCAGCCGAATACGCACGCGCGATGTCACGCCTCGATCGCGCACTCGACGAACTGGCGCGTGCACAGGAATTCTTCGATCGCGTCGTCAGCGCCGGCACGACAGCGCACGACAACTGACCCCGGCGCTACCCCGTGTTCGCGCGTCGGGCGACGCGCGTTCATCATCTTGCCGGGCATCGCGCCCGGCATGTCATTCAATCATCCCGTTCCGACTTCAGACCTTGCGGCCTTCGACCGGATAACCGGGATCGGTGTAGCCGTGCGTCGATGCATGCCCGGGCGGCACGAGCGCATCGACGAACCGTTCGTCGTCCGGGCCGAGTTCGAGCGTCAGCGCATCGATGTAGCTGTCCCAGTGCGCCTCGGTGCGCGGCCCCGCGATCGTCGAGCTGACGATGCGGTTCTTCATGACCCACGCGAGCGCGAAGGCAACTGATGTCGTGCCGCGCGAGGCCGCATGCGCGGCCACTTGCTGCGCGATGTGCAACGATTCGGGCCGCCATTCCGTTTGCTGGATACGCCGGTCGCCGCGGCCCGCGCGCGAATCGGCGGGCGGCTGCGCATCCACCGCGTATTTGCCGGTCAGCACGCCGCGCGCGAGCGGGCTGTACGGCACGACGCCGATCCCGTAATGCGCGGCGGCCGGCAGTTGTTCGACCTCGGCCGTGCGATCGACGAGGTTGTACAGCGGTTCGCTCGCGACCGGGCGATCGATGCCGAGCTGGTCCGCGAGCCGCACGATCTCGGCGATGCGCCAGCCCTTGAAGTTCGACAGCCCGAAGTAGCGCACCTTGCCTTGCCGGATCAGGTCGGCGATCGTGCGCATGCCTTCGTCGAGCGGCGCATCGGTCAAGGTGCGATGGAAATAGAGGATGTCGATGTAGTCGGTGCCGAGCCGCTTCAGGCTCGCATCGACCGATTCGACGATCCATTTGCGCGACTGGCCCTGCCGGTTCGGGCCGGCGTCCGGCCCGGCCGGAAAGCCGAACTTCGTCGCGACGACCCAGCTGTCGCGACGCGGCGCAATCGCGCGGCCGACCACTTCTTCCGAGCGGCCGGCGTGATAGACGTCGGCCGTGTCGATGAAGTTGATGCCCTGGTCGAACGCCTTGTCGATGATGCGCGCCGAGGTCGCTTCGTCGGTCTCGCCGCCGAACATCATCGCGCCGAGACACAGCGGCGACACCTTGAGCGCACTGCGCCCGAGATAGCGGTAATCCATGGAGGCTCCATGCGGGCGCATGCCCGCCGGTTGAATGAGGGGACGCCGCGCTCGCTTACACGCCGGCTTCGTCGAACACGCGCTGCGCGATCGTCAGCGCCGAGCTGGCGGTCGGCCAGCCCGAGTAGAACGCGAGGTGCGTGATCGCTTCGACCAGCTCGTCGCGCGTGAGGCCGTTGTCGAGTGCTTTCTTCAGGTGGAACGGCAGTTCGTTGATGCGATACAGCGACACGAGGCTCGCGACCGTGACGAGGCTGCGATCGCGCGGCGACAGGCCGGGGCGCTGCCAGACGTCGCCGAACAGCACGTTGTCGGTGTAGTCGGCGAGGGCGGGGGCGATGGCGCCGAACGCTTTGCGTGCGGCGGAAGTCGGTTCGGACATCGAGGGCTCCGGGGAAGGTAGGGAACACCGACGATGGTAGCCACCGGGGCGTCTATCGATAATCCCCGGCAATGCGCATGCACTTATCGACCGGATTCATGAATTGCGGCGCAAGAGCCGCGCGCCGTCGGCTCAGGCGCGATAGCGCAGCGCGTCGACGATCACCGCGAGCGCGCGCGACGATTGCCGCCGGCTCGCGTAGTACAGGTGATGACCGGGGAACGTCGGGCACCAGTCGTCGAGCACGCTGTCGAGGCGGCCGGCGGCGACATGCGGCGCCGCGAGTTCGGCGGGCACATAGGCGAGCCCGTAGCCCGCGAGCGCCGCGTCGAGCGTTTCGTACGTGCCGTTGAACGTGACCTGCCCGTCGACGCGCACCTGCAGCGTGTCGTCGCCGCGTGCGAGTTCCCACGCGTACAGCGCGCCGTGCGTCGGCAGGCGCAGGTTGATGCAGTCGTGCGCAACCAGATCCTGCGGCGACACCGGGCGCGCGCGTTCCGCGAAATATGCGGGTGCGCCGACGATCGCCATTTTCATGTCGGCGGAGATACGCACGGCGATCATGTCCTTCGCCACCTGGTCGCCGAGCCGCACGCCGACGTCGAAGCGTTCCGCGACGATGTCGGACAGCCCGTAGTCGTTCACGAACTCGACCTTCAGGTCGCGATAGTCGCGCAGGATCGGCGCGAGCTTCGGCCACAGCAGCGTGCGGATCACGAAGTCGGTCGCGTTGATGCGCACTGTGCCCGCGGGCTGGTCGCGCAGTTCCGCGAGCGCCGTCAGTTCGGCCTCGATTTCGTCGAAGCGTGGCGCGAGGTTGCGCAGCAGGCGCTCGCCGGCTTCGGTCGGCGCGACGCTGCGTGTCGTGCGCGTCAGCAGCCGCACGCCGAGGCGCGTTTCGAGCGAGCGGATCGTATGGCTGAGCGCGGATTGCGAGACGCCGAGCTGCGCGGCCGCACGCGTGAAACTGCGCTCGCGCGCGACGGCGATGAAGGCGAGGAGGTCCGCAAAGTTGTCGCGCGGCATGGAAGGTGTCGGGTGGTCGATGCCAGCGCATCGTACCACCGGGTTCACCGGGCCGCGTTGCGACGCGGCGCGCGTCAGCCTGCGCGCGTCATGCCCGGCGCATGGGGCGCCGGATGGTACGCATAGCCGCCATGCTGGAACGACGTCGCGAAGAACCGCATCTGGTAGCGGATCGCATTCGCCCAGTAATCCCACGTGTGGCCGCCTGGCCGCTCCGCGTAATCGTGCGGCACGCCGAGCGCGACGAGCCGTTCGTGCAGCGTGCGGTTCGAGCCGACGAACGCGTCGTCGCGGCCGCAATCGATCGTCAGGTCGAGATGCGCGCGCACGAACGCGCTGGCGCTGGCGACGATCACGTTGCGATTCCAGAACGACGGATGGCGGCCGGGGTCGCCGAACACGTGGTCGATGCCCGGCTCGTCCTCGCAACAGCGCGGATCGACCGCGCCGCTGATGCTGCCGACCGCGCCGAACGTGTCCGGCCGGTCGAGTGCGATGCGCAGCGCGCCGAAGCCGCCCATGCTGAGTCCGGTGATCGCGCGGGCGTGCTGTGTCGCGATCGTGCGGAAGTGCGAATCGACGTACGATACGACTTCGTCGCCGATGAAGGTCTCGTAGCGGCTGCCCGAGTCGAACGGGCTGTCGATGTACCAGCTCTCGTGCCCGCCGTCGGGCATCACGAGGATCACGTGGTAACGGTCGGCCAGCGCTGCGATGTGCGTGTTCGACGTCCAGTCGGTATGGTCGCCGCCTGAACCGTGCAGCAGATAGACGACCGGATAGCGGTCGCCGTCGCGGCTGCCGCGCGCATAAGCGTCGGGCAGCACGACGGTGGCCTTGAGCGTCTCGTTCATCGCGGCGCTGGGTATCGCGACGACCCGCGCGTGGAAGGCGAGAGCAGGGCCTGAAATGGCGAGCAGCAGAAGCAGCCAGAAGGCGCGTGCCAGGTACATCGATCCTCGCATGTGTCGACCCCGTCCGGCGCCGGGCGCCGGGAAACCCTGTTCGGGCGACTCTAGCAACCGCGCCTTTCAACCATATTTCGGCGAATCCTACGGGTTGTCAGGCGGGCGCTGCATACGCGATGCGCTCGACCGCCGCGCGAAACGCATCGGGCTGCTCGGCCGGGATCAGATGCCCGCAGTGCTCGATCGTATCGAAGCCGGCGCAGCGCGCGAGCGCCCAGTCGGGCACGTGCCAGCCTGCGCGCGACCGTTCGCCGGCGACCAGCCAGACCGGGTGACGCTCGAACACCTGCGCGAGCGCCTGCAAATAGCCGGGCTCACCCGTCGTCGCGACGACCGAGCGGCCCATCGCGCGCAGCGTCGAGGCCGGCTGATGCGCGAGCCAGCGGCGGGCGTCGTCGAGCAGGCCGGGCGACGGCATGTCGATCGCGCCGCGCAGCCAGCCGGGCGGATCGGCGCGCAGCCCGTCGAGCATTGCATCGGCTTCGGCGGGCGTCATGCGGCCGACCGATGCCGACCAGAACGCATCGTCGAGCGTGAAGTTGCCTTCGACGTTGACGATCCGCCGCACGCGTTCGGGATGCGCATGCGCGAACAGCATCGCGATTGCGCCGCCGACCGAGTGGCCGACGACATCGACCGGCTGCGCGCCGAAGTGCGTATCGACGGTATGGCGGACATGCTCGACCTGCGCGGCGAGCGTGATCGCATCGAACGGTACCGCGCGATGCGCGCCGTAGCCGAGCAGGTCGGGAGCGAGGTGCGGGCCGTTCCACCCGCGCACGTCGAGCGTGCCGATGAAACCGTGAATGAAGACGACGGGCGTAGGCGAGTTCATGCGGCGGGCGCGGAAGGAAGGGGCGGCAATTCGAGTTCGGCGAGCAGTTCGTCGAGTTCGAGCACGTGCGTGCGGTCGTGGTCGAGCAGCTCGCGCACGAGTTCCTCGAGCGACATGCGGCGGATGCCGTCGCGCAAGCCGCAGCGTGCGAGTTGCGCGGGATCGAGCGCGGCCGCGGTTGCGCGCAGCGCGGCGCGCCCCGTGCGGAATGCCGAGACGGCAGCGTCAAGCGGCTGCGCGAGATAGTCGCGTTGCGCGGCGAGCACGGTGCCGTCGACGGACGCGATCACCGGCAATTCGAGCGTGCGCACGGCGTCGATGCGTTCGGCAAACACCGCGTCGAGATCGCGCAGGTGGCACGCATGCTCGACCAGCGAGAAGCCCGTGCCGTCGGGGCGGCGTGTCCACAGCGCGGCTGGCACGTGCGCCGCATATGCGGCGAGCCGATCGGGCAGGCGGGCCAGCGCGGCGACGACGTCGGCGAACGGCAGCAACTGCGGATACGCGCTGAACACCGCGCCATAGCTGAACAGCGTGCCGCCGAGCCGCCCGCGTGCCTGCACGACGTCATGGCCGTGACGACGCATGACTTCCGCGACCATCGCGCCGCAGAACTGACGGGCCGTCGTGTCGGTTTCGATTTCGGGGAATTTCAGTGCGATCTCGTGCTGGATTGCGCCGATCGCGGCGACGCCCACGCGCGACAGCGCGGCGAATTCGACGTAGTGCCCGGGTTGCACGATGAGTGCTTCGAGCTGGGCGCCGAGCGGCGTGGTGCGAAAGCGGTCGAAGCGGGAATGCATGACGGAAGGATCTCGGCGAGTAACGTATCAAAACGATACGTTACTCGCCGAGCAGTGTCAACGGGCGGAATCGGGCAATGCGTGGCGTCACTCCTTGCCGGCGCCCTTGGCTGCCTGTTCGATCAGCTTCGCGACTTCGGCGGGATGCGAGATGTAGGCGACATGGCTCGACTTGAGTTCGATCGTCTTGCTGCCGGCGCGTTGCGTCATGAAGCGTTCGAGTTCCGGGTTGATCGCGCGGTCGGCGGTGGCGACCACGGCCCAGCTCGGCTTGGTGCGCCATGCGGCATGCGTGATCGGCACGCCGAACGACTGCGCGGCCGGCGTGACTTGCGAGATCGCCATGAATTTCGCTTCGGCGGCCGGCACGTCGGCTGCGAAGTCGGCGTGGAACGACGCCGGGTCGAAATACAGGTAGCCGTCCTGCGTGGCCTTGATCGCCTGGGTGGCGGGCGGCGTCTTCTTGGTCAGGTCGAGCGGGCTCTCGCCGGTGTCGGGCTGGAACGCGGCCACATAGACGAGGCCCGTGACCTTGTCGTCGTTACCGGCTTCGGTGATCACCGCGCCGCCGTAGCTGTGGCCGACGAGGATGCTCGGGCCGTCCTGCGCGTCGATGACACGCCGGGTTGCCTTCACGTCGTCGTCGAACGACGTTTCCGGCTGCTGAACGACGGAAACCTTGTAGCCGTCGCGCGTCAGGATGTTCGAAACAGCTTGCCAGCCCGAGCCGTCGGCGAAGTAGCCGTGAACCAGCACGACGTTCTTGACGGGGGCGGCGACGGCCGCATGCGAGCCGAAAGCGGCGGCGGACACGGCGAGTGCGGCAGCGATGCGGCGGAGTTGGGACGAGCGCGTCATTTTCATTCTCCAGAAGAAAGGCAGGTTAGGAACCGTCGGGTATCGACAGTCGTTTTGTTCCGTCGATGTAGCCATCCTACTAGTAGGTAGTCTCAACTTCAAGGAGAAAGCACAGCTAGAAAACAGTATCTCGCGGCGGTAAACTATTCAAGTTTTCATCCGACTAGATGGTAGGTAACTATGACGATAACGGGGGACAGTACGGCGGGCCGCATTCTCGAAGCCGGGCGGCAACTGATCATGCGGCGCGGCTACAGCGGGTTCAGCTATGCGGACATCGCCGACGCGATCGACATCCGGAAGGCGAGCATTCATCACCATTTCCCGACCAAGGCGGATCTGGCGGTCGCCGTGCTGCAGCAATCGCAGGCGAATTTCGATGCCGATATGTCGCTGCTCGATGCGAGCGGCGCCGACGCGCTGGTGCAGATGCGCGCGTACATCGGCTACTGGGAACGCTGCATCGCGGACGACAGCGCGCCGTTCTGCGTGGCCGGCATGCTCGGCGCGGAGCTGCCGGCGCTGCCTGACGACGTCGCGCGCGCGGTGAAGGCGCATTTCGACGATCTCGCCGCGTGGCTGGTGCGCGTGCTCGAGGCCGGGGTGAAGGATGGCGTCGTGCAGCCGGGCGTGTCGGTGCCGACCGAGGCCGCGACGTTCGTCTCGCTGGTCTACGGCGCGATGCTGGCCGCGCGGGCGTACGGCAATGCCGGCATGTTCAGGGACGTGACCGGCGGCGCGGTCGAGCGGCTCGCGGTGCCGCGCAAACGCGCGTGAGCCGCGCACGCGTCAGCGGGTAGGGGCGGCGCCCGGCGGTCATGCGAGACCGTCGGACGCCGCTCGACTTACGCGTGCTTCCCGGCCTCGGCTTGCGCGCGCTGCCGCGCCTTTTGCTCCTGCAACGCGTCCGTGAAGGCCGGGCTGAAGTCATCGGCCTCGAACAGCGGGCGGATCTCGATGTCGGAGTCGCCGGGCATCGGGTTCGGGCAGCGCTTCACCCATTCAACCGCTTCTTCCATCGATTTCACCTGCCACAGCCAGAAGCCGGCGACGAGCTCCTTCGTCTCGGCGAACGGGCCGTCGACGACGGTGCGGTTCTTGCCGGCGAAGTGCACGCGCTTGCCGCGCATGCTCGGGTGCAGCCCGTCGGCGGCGAGCAGGATCCCGGCTTGCGCCAGTTCTTCGTTGAACCGGCCCATCGCGGCGATCATTTCGGGGTCGGGCATCCGGCCGGATTCGGAATCGGTGGTGGCCTTGACGATTACCAGGACGCGCATGGTCGTTTCTCCTTCGTGAATGGGTGAGGGGCATGCCGGCCGTGTAACGCGGCCTGCTCGGGCTTGCAACGATACGACGGGCGGGCGGCGACGAAATCGACATCACGAAAAAAATATTAGTGCGGTGGAATCGCGACGGTTCGCCCGGCGGCGGCGACATCGCGACGTCGCGAACCATCAAGTGCGGGCCGGCGGGGCCCCATAAAGTTCGCTTCAAGGCGGACGGCCAGCAGACCGGGCCGCCGCTCCTTCGACGAACGACAGAAACAGGAACCCCGCCCATGCAACCGATCTCCGTTGTGAAGAAGCAGGACATCGTCACCGCCGACCGCTGGAAGCAGCAACGGCCGGAACGCGCGCTTACGCTGCCGTCGCGCTATTTCTATGACGACGCGGTATTCGCGGCCGAGCGCGATCGCATTTTCATGTCGGCCTGGCATGTGATCGGACACACCTCGGAGCTGAGCACCCCGGGGCAATTCGTGATGACCGACGTGTTCGACCAGAGCGTGATCGCCGCGTGCGGCCGCGACGGTCAGGTCCATGCGTTCCACAACGTGTGCCAGCATCGCGGCAATCGCCTCGTGGAAGCGCGGCGCGGCGAGCAGAAGGGCCTGTTCCGCTGCGCGTACCACTCGTGGTGCTACGGCGCGGACGGCAGCCTGCGCGGTGCGCCGCGCACCGATCGCGTCGAGGACTTCGACCTCGCGGCTCACGACATCCCGAAGGTGCGCATCGAGGAACTCGGCGGCTTCTACTACTTCAATCTCGATCCCGATGCGCCGTCGATGCGCGACCTGTTCCCCGGCGCCGACGCGGAGATGAAACGCGTGTTCCCGAAGCTGGACGCATACCGGCTGATCGAGGAGAAGGACGTGATCGTGCCGGCGAACTGGAAGGTCATCATGGACAACTCGATCGAGGGCTATCACTTCTCGCTGTCGGGCCCGCATCACGTCGAACTGGCCGGCCTGATCGATTTCGCCGGCTACCGGCTCACGCAGCACGACAAGTGGTGGACCTACATCGCGCCGGCCAACCGCGACGCGACCGCGGCCTACGGCGTACCGCTCGGCGACAAGAATCCCGACGAGTGCTTCTTCAACATCGGCATCTGGCCGCACAACACGTTCTATACGTTCCCGTACTCGGATTTCCTCGCCACGTTCCTGATCATCCCGCTGGAACCGGAGAAGACGCTGCTGCGCTTCGGCTACTACTCGACGCACGACACGGTGCCTGCGGTGACGAAGGCGTGCATGGACTGGATGAACACCGATCTCGGCCCGGAAGACATCCGCCTGAACATCTCGGTGCAGAAGGGGCTGCATTCGGTGGGCTACAACCAGGGCCGCTACGTGATCGATGCGCAGCGCAGCAACGAAAGCGAGCATCTGGTGCACCACTTCCATACGCTCGTGCACGACGGCATCCACGGCGTGTAGCCGGCGGGGAGCGCCGCTCCCCACACCCCGTTCCGCTTCCGGCGCCCGGACGGCGACGCCGTTTCGCGCACTCGTGTTCCATGATCTCGATCAACTGCATGCAAGCGATGAAGAAACCACAGGGAATCGACGCCGTGCGTCGCGACTACGACTACGTGATCGTCGGCGCGGGATCGGCCGGCTGCGTGCTGGCCAACCGGCTCGGGCAGGATCCGGGCGTCAGGGTGCTGCTGCTCGAGGCCGGCCCGACGAATCGGCACTGGTCGATCGACATGCCGTCCGCGATGGGTATCGTGGTGGGCGGCAACCGCTTCAACTGGCAATATCAATCGGAGCCCGAACCGTTCCTGAACCGGCGGCGCATCGCGACGCCGCGCGGGCGCGTGCTGGGCGGATCGTCGTCGATCAACGGGATGGTCTATATCCGCGGTCACGCCCGCGACTATGACGGCTGGTCGGCGCAGGGCTGCACCGGCTGGAGCTATCGCGAGGTGTTGCCGTATTTCATCCGCGCGGAGCGGCACGAGCTCGGCGCGGATCCCTATCACGGCGACAGCGGCCATCTGCACGTCACGGCGGGCCGGACCGACACGCCGCTCGCCAGCGCGTTCATCGCGTCCGGTGTCGATGCGGGCTATGCGCACACCGACGACGTGAACGGCTTTCGCCAGGAAGGCTTCGGCCGCGTCGATCGCACGACGTGGGGCGGGTCGCGCTGGAGTACCGCGCGCGGCTATCTCGCGGAGGCGCTCGGGCGCGGCAACGTCACGGTCGTGACCGGCGCGCTCGTGCTGCGCGTGCTGTTCGACGGCAAGCGCGCGACCGGCATCGAGTACGCGTGCGATGGCGAGACGCGGCAGGTTCGCGCGAGCGCCGAAGTGCTGCTCTGCGGTGGCGCGATCAATACGCCGCAGTTGCTGCTGCTGTCCGGCATCGGGCCGGCGAACGAGCTGGAAGGCCTCGGCGTGCGTGCGCGGCACGACCTGCCGGGCGTCGGGCGCCGGCTGTCCGATCATCCGGATACGGTGGTGCAGTATCTGTGCCGCAAACCCGTCTCGATCTACCCGTGGACGGTCGCCCCGCGCAAATGGTGGACCGGCGCGAAATGGTTCGCGAACCGCGCCGGGATCGCCGCGAGCAACCATTTCGAGGCGGGGGCGTTCATTCGCTCGCGCGCGGGCGTCGAGCATCCGGACCTGCAACTGACCTTCATGCCGCTCGCCGTGCAGCCGGGCAGCGTCGAGAGCGTGCGCGCGCACGCGTTCCAGGTGCACATCGACCTGATGCGCCCGACCAGCCTCGGCGCGGTGACGCTGGCGTCCGGCGACGCGCGCATCCCGCCGCGGATCCTGTTCAACTACCTGAAGACGGAGCGCGATCGGGCCGACATGCGCGCGGGCGTGCGGCTCGTCAGGGAGATCCTCGCGCAGCCGTCGTTCCGCGCGCTGTGCGGCGACGAACTGTCGCCGGGCGCGGGCAAGACCGACGATGCCGCGCTCGATGCGTGGGCGCGCGACATCACCGAAACGGGCTATCACGCGGCGGGCACCTGCAAGATGGGCCCGGCGGACGATCCGGAGGCGGTGGTCGACCCCGACCTGCGCGTGCATGGCATCGAACGGTTGCGCGTGATCGACGCGTCGGTGATGCCGACGATCGTCAGCGGCAATACCAATGCGCCGACCGTGATGATCGGCGAGAAGGGCAGCGATCTCGTGCTGGGGCGCGCGCCGCTGCCGCCGTCGGCGGCGCCGGTCTGGGCGCAGCCCGACTGGCGCACCTGCCAGCGGTGAACGCGATGGCACCGATCATCCCGTTCCCGCCCGGCGATCGCATCGCCGCAGTCGTGGTCGATGCGGTCATGCTGACGCCCGAGATCCGCGGCATCGTGCTGGCGGCAGCCGACGGTGCGGCGCTGCCCGCCGCCGAACCCGGCGCGCATGTCGAAGTCCGCCTGCCGGACGGCATCGTGCGCCATTACTCGATCGTCGAACGCGCGGCCGACGGTTCGACCTACCGGATCGCGGTGCTGCGCGAGCCGCGCTCGCGCGGTGGGTCCGCGTATCTCGTCGAACGGCTCGCGCCGGGCGATACGCTCGACGTGAGCACGCCCCGGAATCACTTCGCGCTCGACGAGCACGCGAGCGAGTACGTGCTGATCGCGGGCGGGATCGGCATCACGCCGATTCTGCCGATGGCGCGGCGGCTCGATGCGCTCGGCAAGTCGTTCACGCTGCTGTACCTGGCGCGCTCGCGCGAGCGCATGGCGCTGCGCGACGCGATCGAACGCGGCCCGCTGCGGGAGAACACCCGCCTGCATTGCAGCGAACAGCACGGCGAAGCGGACCTGCGCACGCTGCTGGGTGTGCCGCGCGCCGGCGCACAGGTGTATGTGTGCGGGCCGGGCCGCCTGATCGACGGCGTGCTCGACGCGGCGCGTGACTGGCCGGCCGGCGCGGTGCGCTTCGAGCGGTTCGGCGCCGCCGCGGTGCCGCGCGAGCCGGCGGCGGGCGCGCAGGCATTCGAAGTGGAACTGGCCCGCACCGGCCGCCGCGTCGCGGTGCCGGCAGGCCGGTCGATCCTCGACGTGCTGCGCGACGAGCGGATCGCCATCGATTCGGTGTGCGGCGAAGGCGTGTGCGGCACCTGCGCGGTCACGTTGCTCGACGGCGAGGCGGAGCACCGCGATTGCCTGCAGACGGACGCCGAGCGGCGTGCGAACAACCTGATCTACATCTGTGTGTCACGCGCGAAATCCTCGCGCCTCGTTCTCGATCTTTAGTCATCCTTCCATTTCTCAGGAGAAGTCACGATGAACGTCAGAAACACGCTCGGGTGCATCGCACTGGCTGCCGTCTGTACGGGCCAGGCCGCCGCGCAGGAAGCGGCGACCTGCCGCGCGGTGCGGTTTGCCGACATCGGCTGGACCGACATTGCCGCGACGACCGCGCTCGCGTCGACCGTGCTGTCGAGCCTCGGCTACCAGCCGACCAAGACGATGGCCTCGATTCCGATCGCGCTGGCCGGGCTCAAGGCACGTCAGATCGACGTCTACCTCGGGGACTGGCGGCCGTCGATGGACGCCACGAGCGCGCCGTTCGTGAAGAGCGGGGCCGTGAAGGTGCTGGACCGGCCGAATCTCGTCGGCGCGAAGTACACGCTCGCGGTACCGGCCTACGCGTACGACGCCGGGCTGCGTTCGTTCGACGACATCGCGAAGTTCGCCGACCGGCTGCAATACCGGATCTACGGGATCGAGCCCGGGAACGACGGCAACGAACTGATCCACAAGGCGATCGCGGGCAACCAGTTCGGCCTCGGCAAGTTCAAGCTGGTCGAATCGAGCGAGGCCGGCATGCTGGTCGAGGTGCGGCGCGCGATCCGCGATCATGCGTGGGTCGTCTTTCTCGGCTGGGAGCCGCATCCGATGAACCTCGACTTCAACATGCGCTACCTCGCCGGTGGCGACAACCTGTTCGGCCCGAACTACGGGGAGGCGAAGGTCTATACGATGACGTCGCCCGATTATGCGGCGCGCTGCCCGAACGTCGCGCGGCTGGTTGCCAACCTGCAGTTCACGACCGAGATGGAGAATCAGGTGATGAAGGCGATCGCCGGCGGCAAGCAGCCGGAGGTCGCGGCGAAGGCGTGGCTGCAGCAGCATCCCGACGTGCTGAAGGGGTGGCTGGCCGGGGTCAGGACGGTCGACGGCCGCGATCCGCAGGCGGCGCTCCAGGCCGCGCTGAATCTTCACTGAGCCGGCTGAACGCAACGGCCGCCGCCATACCGGCGGCGTGAGCGCTGTGCATCCGGGGGCCGGGCGCGATATGCTCGGCTCGATCCTTTTCGGGAGAAACGACGATGAGCCACAACCGCACCGGCCGGCTGGCCGGGAAAGTCGCCGTGGTGACGGGCGCCGCGAGCGGCATCGGCAGGAGCATCGCGCTGCGATTCGCGAACGAAGGCGCCAGCGTGGTCGCGACGACGAGCCGCAACACCGCGCAACTCGACGAGACCAGCCGCCTGGCACGCGACGGGGTCATCGTCGCCAGGCAGGCCGATGCCGCATCGGCGGAGCAGGTCGAGGCGCTGATCGACTTCGTGGAGCGCCGGTTCGGCCGGCTCGACGTCATGTGCAACAACGCGGGCGTCATTCGCGAGGCCCCGCTCGTCGACACCACCGAAGCGGACTGGGATGCCGTCATGGACGTCAACCTCAAGGGCGTGTTCCTCGGCTGCAAGTACGCGATTCCGGCGCTGATCCGCGCCGGCGGCGGGTCGATCGTCAATATCGGCTCCACGAGCAGCTTCGTCGGCGAACCGCTTCATGCGGCCTATTGCGCATCGAAGGGCGGGGTGCTGATGCTGACCCGCTGCGCGGCGATCGAGCACGCGAAGGATCGCATCCGCGCCAATGCCGTCTGTCCGGGCTGGATCGATACCCCGATGAATACGCCGTTCATCGACGCGCTCGGCGGGCGCGGCGCGATGGACGCGCTGCTCGACGAGGTTCAGCCGCTCGGGATGGGGACCCCGGAGCAGGTCGCCGACGTCGCGCTGTTCCTGGCCTCGGACGAAAGCAGTTTTGTCACCGGCACGTCGATCCTCGTGGATGGCGGCTTGACTGCGCGGTAGCGCGCGTGGCGACGAGCGCGGTGTCGCGAGTCGCGCTGCGCGGCCGCCCGGCATGCCGGCGATGCACGCGTTCGCACGGTCGGCGCAGCCCTGCCGGGCCGCGCCGTCCGGCGGCTACCACGCGTACGACGGCGCTTCCTCGTCGAGAATGGCCCGGAGCTCCGCCAGATGCTGCTCCGCGAATCCCGCATAGTCGTCGCGCCACTGCAGCATGGTTTTACGCGCGACGGCGTCGCTCGCGAACCGCAGCGGCTGACCGGTTTGCAGCGCGGTCACATACGTCTCGCACGCCCGCTCGAAGTAGTACAGGTCGTCGAACGCCTGCGCGACCGACGAAGCGGCGACGATCACGCCGTGCTGGCCCATCAGCAGCACGGGCTTGTCGCCGAGCGCGTCGGCGACGCGGCACGCCTCGTCGCCGAGCCCCATGCCGTCGAAGCCGGTGTCGATCGCGACCCGCTCGAAGAAGCGCATGCAGTTCTGGTCGAGCGGCGGGAGCGCGGGCTGCGCGAGGCACGACAGCACGGTCGCGTACGTCGAATGCACGTGCAGCACGCAGCGCGCGTGCCGGTGGCGCTTGTGGATTTCCGAGTGAAGCGCCCACGCGGTGATGTCGGGCGCGTTGTCGCGCCGGATTGTCTCCGGGTCGTCGGCATTCACGAGCAGCAGGTCGCTCGCACGGATCCGCGAGAAATGGCGCCCGCGCGGATTGATCAGAAATTGCCGGTTGTCGTCGGAGACGGCGGCGCTGAAATGGTTGGCGATCGATTCGTGCATGCCGAGGCGCGCGGTCCAGCGGAACGCGCAGGCGAGGTCCGCGCGGGTCGCGCGATGCGCCTGATCGGGTTGCGTGGCTGTGAGCATGTCGGGCTCCCGTTGCGAGAGGGATCAGAACCAGCGTTGCGGGCTGGCTTCGAAGTTGAGGTACGCGTGCTTGAGTTCCGTGTATTCGTCGAGGCCGCTGCGCGACAGTTCGCGGCCGATGCCGCTGGCCTTGTAGCCGCCCCACGGCGCGCCCGGCAGCGTGACGTTGTAGTCGTTGATCCAGACCGTCGCCGCCCGCAGCCGGCGCATGACCCGGTTCGCCCGCGCGAAGTCGCGGGTCCAGACCGCGCCCGCGAGCCCGAACGGCGTGTCGTTGGCCAGGGCCACGGCCTCGTCTTCGCTGTCGAACGCCTCGACGGTCAGCACCGGGCCGAACACTTCCTCGCGCGCGATCGCCATCGTCGTCCGGACGTCCGCGATCAGCGTCGGTTCGACCCAGAAGCCGGTCGCGAACGCGTCGCCCGCCGGTACGCGGCCGCCGCACACGATGCGCGCGCCGTCGCGGGCGGCCTCGCCGATCAGCGCGAGCACGCGGTCGCGTTGCTGCGCGGAAATCACCGGGCCCATCCGGGTGGCATCGTCGTCACCGCGACCGACACGGATGGCCGCAATGCGCGCGGCAAGCGCATCGACGAACGCATCGTGCAGCGTGCGTTCGACCAGCAGCCGCGAGCCAGCCGAGCACATCTGGCCGGCGTTGAAGAAGGCCGCGTTCAGCGCGTAATCGAGCGCCGTGTCGAAATCGGCGTCGCCGAACACGAGGTTCGGATTCTTGCCGCCGAGCTCCAGCGACACGCGCTTGAAATTGCCCGCGGCCGCGCGCATCACGCTGGCGCCGGCGGCGTTGCTGCCGGTCAGGGAAATCAGGTCGACCTGCGGGCTCGCCGCGAGCGCGTCGCCCACGTCGGCGCCGCCCGTCACGAGATTGAGGACGCCACGGGGCAGGCCCGCGTCATGCGCGAGTTCCACGAGCCGATGCGTCGACAGCGGCGTCAGCGACGCCGGCTTGACGACGACCGTATTGCCCGCCACCAGCGCCGGGGCGAGCTTCCATGCCGCCTGCAGCAGCGGGTAGTTCCACGGCGTGATGAGGCCGCAGACGCCGACCGGCTCGCGCAGCGTGACGCTGAGCACGTGCGGCTTCGCCGCATTCATGCTGCCCGTCTCGGTAACGGCGAGGCTCGCGAAGTAGTCGAATGCCGCCGCGGCGTCGTGCACGTCGGACGACGATTCGGCGAGCGTCTTGCCGGTGTTCGCGGTTTCGATGCGGGCGAGGGCGGGCGCTTCGTCACGCAGCGCGTTCGCGAGGCGGCGCAGACAGGCCGCCCGTGCTTCGGCGGGCAGGTGCGGCCACTCGCCCGCGTCGAAGGCAGTGCGCGCCGCGCGAATCGCGTGCCCGGCGTCGGCGGCCGAGCCGTAGGCGACCCGTGCGATCGTTTCGCCGGTGGCAGGATCGACGATGGCGCGCTGCCCGCCTGCGGCGGCGGGTTGCCAGGCGCCGTCGATGTAGAGCTGTTTGATGTGCATGTGCTGGTTCCACGGAGTCGGAAGATCGGCGTGCCCCGCCCGTGCGGAGCGGAACGCGAGCTGAATATAAGGTCGGCGCGAGCCGCTCACTTGATCGAATGCGACGGCGTGCGACGCGCGTGCACGGCCATGACGGGCCGATCCGGCCGGGACGGAACGGGGCGACGGAAAGCCGGCACAAAGCGACATGACGATGTCGCTTTTCATCAAGTTCTGGCCCGTCGCGCGCGGCAGAGTAATGGTTCGCGAGGGCCGCGCCCGCGCGCCCTCGCTCAATCGGCCGGCCCGGCCCTGATCGGTATCGCGATGACTTCACGGAACATGCAAGCGGCGGCGGTACCCGCGCCGCATCGGGTGGGGCTGCTGGTGATGCCTCAGTTCTCCCACCTCGGGCTCGCGCTCGTGATCGAGGCCATGTCGCTCGCGAACTGGCTGGCCCAGCGCGTGCGCTACGAGTGGACCGTCCTGTCGGTCGACGGCGAACCCGTGGATGCCACGAACGGCATGTGGACGCCGACGCGGCCGATCGGCGATGCGCGCGGCGGGTTCACGACGATCTTCGTGATCGCGAGTTTCGACGCGCAACGTCACGCGAAGCATCGCGGCGTGAAGACCTGGCTGCAGAACCAGATGGCCTTCGGCACGCAGATCGGCGGCATCGAGACGGGCACCGAACTGCTTGCGGCGGCCGGCTTGCTGCAGGGCCGTCCGTCGGCCGTGCACTGGGACAACGTCGAAGGCTTCCAGGAGGCTTATCCGAAGGTCGGCGCCACCACGCGGCTCTACACGATCGAGCCGCGCGTCATCACCTGCGCGGGCGGCACGGCGATCATCGACATGATGCTCGAATGGATCGGCCGGTCGGAGGGCGCCGAGCTCGCCGGGGAGATCGCCCGTCACCTGCTGCATGCGAAGCTGCGCGGCGCGGACGCGCTGCAGCTCGCGGAGGGCGAGGCCGCGCCGGCCTCGACGAGCACGACGGTGGCGAAGGCCGTCAGGCTGATGCGCGAGTCGATGGCGGAGCCGATGTCGTGCGAGTCGCTTGCGCAGGCGGTCGGGCTGTCGAAGCGGCAGCTCGAGCGTCACTTCAAGCGGCATATGGCGACCGCGCCCTTGCAGTACTACCTGAGCCTGAGGGTGGCGACCGCGCATCAGTTGCTTCAGCAGACGGAGCTGAGCGTATCGCAGGTGGCCGCGGCGACGGGCTTCGAATCGATCGAGCATTTTTCGCGCGTGTACAAGTCGCGGTTCGGATGCCCGCCGAGCCGCGACCGGTCGCAATCGTGGGCGGCGCCGGTGATGCGTCACCGGGCGCCGGCGGCCTGACGCGCGTGCTGCCGGGCGGGCCCGTTCCGGCGGCGTGCGGGATTGGGGCGCAAACGCCGTTCCGGGTCCACGGCCAAAGCTGGTATCCTGACCGCACCACGTTCACGCGGGAGGGTGCCATGGCAGCCAAGGAAGTCTCGAAGAAAAAGTACTTGAAGATCCTGAACAAACGCCTGCGCGCCGAGCCGGATGCCCCGGCCGGCGCGTCGTTCGCTTTCTACCCGCTGGGTGCGAAGGCGAAGCAGGCGACGGGCGTCGCGTCCAGCGAGCCGCGCAGCAAGCGCGAACTCGCGAAGATGGCCGCGATCCAGCGCAAGGCGGCGGAAGAGTTCGTCGTCACCGGCGCCTAGGCCGCGCCGTCGTCGTTTGCGCGGCCGCGTGGCGGGCGCGCAAACGGCTTTTCCTGTCGATATCGATTGGATGCCGCGCGGGCGAACCGGCCCGCGCGCGGTGGTTTTTGCCGGCTTTTTTCCCGCTACGCGGCGGCCGCCTCGCAATGCGCGATCGCGCCGGCGAGCACGCGCGGGATGTCGTGCGTGATGGCCGGGCCGTGCATCGGCAGGATCACGTCGAGATCGAGCGCCTCGATCCGGCGCAGCGCACTCGCCAGGTGGGCGAGCGACGGCAGGTAGTCCGAACGCCGGATCGAATCGAGAATTGCCGGCAGCGGGTCGTCCGCGGCTTCGTCGCCGAAGCGCATCAGGATGTCCGACGACAGCAGCGCCTTATACGCCGGCAGATACACGACCAGTGCATCCCACTGATGGACATGCTTCGTGAAGATCGGCACGACGTCGACACCGGAAATCGTCGTCGGCTCGCCGTCCTTCAGCGGCTTCGTGCGCACACCGAAGATATCGGCCAGCCCATGCGCGCAGATCGGATGCGCATACGCGACGAGCGCCGGATTGGCCGCGAGGAAGTCGGGCAGGACGCCCATCTCGTCGACTTCGAAATGCGGAACGATCACGCTGCTCACCCTCGACGGCGTGATGCCGACGGTCGCGAGGCTCGCGGTCAGTTGCGGAAAATTGGAACGCGTGCCCGTTTCGATGCAGACGACGTCGCCGTTCGGCGAGCGGACGAAGAACTGGCTGAAGCCGAGCTTCAGCTTGTCGATATAGGTCGTTGCGCGAAACAGGCCGCTGCGGATTTCTTCGATACGGGCGTTGTCCATCGATGCGATCCTTGCGCGGGCAGTGGGGGCCGGACACCACCATCGCGCGATCGCCGCGATGCGCCGGGCAGGCGCGCGACCCGGTGCCTCGACCCAGTCTAGCAGTGTCGGTCCGGCCGCGAATCCTGTCAGTTCACGCAGCAGCCGGCCGGGCGCAGCGCTGAACGCCGTCCCGGCCGTCATGAACACCCAGGCTGATCCGGCGCTCAGGAGATCTTGTCCGCGGCCGCGTACTGGCCGCTGCCGTCCGTTTCGTCGCCCGCCGCGAGCTGTTCCAGCGCGAGGCCCTTCGTCTCGATCCCGAGCGTCCACACGGCGAGCGCGGCCGCGACGAACGACAGCGCGCCGAGCGTGAACACGCCGCCCTGGCCGAACACCGGCAGCACGACACCGACCACGTAAGGCCCGATCAACGAGCCGACGCGCCCGATCGCCGATGCAAAGCCGGAGCCCGTCGCGCGCGCGCCGGTGCCGTACAGCTCGGGCGTATACGTGTACAGCGCGGCCCACATCCCGAACAGGAAGAACTGCATCGCGAGGCCCGTGACGATCAGCAGCGTCGTGCTGCCGCCGTACAGCGCACTTTGGCCGTATGCGTAGGCCATCACGCCGCCGCCGAGCAGCGACGCGATGCAGGTCGGCTTGCGCCCCCAGCTTTCGACGAGCCACGCGGCGCACAGGAAGCCCGGCACGCCGCCGAGCGAGATCAGCACCGTGTAGAACACCGATTTCGTGACTTCGAAGCCGGCCTGCTGCAGCAGCGCGCCGAGCCACGACGTGAGGCCGTAGAAGCCGAGCAGCGCGAAGAACCACAGCAGCCACACCATCACCGTGCGGCGGCGATACGCGCCGCTCCAGATCTCGCGCAGCGCGCCGCGCCCGCGGGCGGCGACCGGCTCCGCGAGCCGCGACGGCGGCGGCAGCGTCGTGACGCCGGCCGAGCGCATCACCTTCGCCTCGATCGTGTGCATCACCGTGTCGGCTTCCGTGTGCCGGCCCGCATGCTCGAGCCAGCGCGGCGATTCCGGCACGATGCGGCGCACGACGAGCACGAACACGGCGGGAATCGCGAGCAGCGCGAACACCGTGCGCCAGCCGAACTGCGGTAGCACGAAATACGCGACGATGCCGGCCGTGATGAAGCCGAGCGGCCAGAAGCCGTCCATCAGCGCGATCAGGCGGCCGCGCTTCTCGGTCGGCACGAATTCGGACAGCAAGGTTTGCGCGACCGGGAATTCCATGCCCATCCCGATTCCGAGCAGTACGCGGTAGACGATCAGCGCGTCGACGCTCTGCGCGGTCGAGCACAGGTAGGACGCGGCGCCCCACAGCACCATGCTCCACTGGAACACGGGCCGGCGGCCGAAGCGGTCGGCGAGCAGGCCGGCGACGGCCGCGCCGAGCACCATCCCGAAGAAGCTCGCGCTCGCGACGAGGCCGGCGGCCGCGGTCGACAGCCCGAACTCCTTGCGGATCGAGCCGAGCACGAAGGTCATCGTGCCGAGGTCGACCGAGTCGAAGAAGAACGCGATCGCGATGATGAAGAAGATCCGCTTGTGATAGCCGGAGAACGGCAGGCGTTCGAGCCGGGCGGCGGCGGAGGCGGGAGCGGTGGCGGCGGGCATGGCGTCCTCTGAAATGAAAAGGGGCCTCGCAGCGCATGCTCCAGGGCCCCGATGCTTCGGTATTCAGTAGACGCGACCACAAACTGCCGCATCAGAGGAAAAGCGCCGCCTGCTTGCCCAAATGCGTCATCGGCGGCGGCGCGTGCGGCTTCAATTCTTCAGCTTGTAGCCGGTGCGGAACATCCATGCGACGATCGCCAGCAGGATCACGAGGAACAGCGACGTCGCGCCGAGGCTGACGCCCACGTGCACGTCGGCGATCCCGTAGAACGACCAGCGGAAGCCGCTGACCAGGTAGACGATCGGGTTGAACAGCGTGACGACGCGCCATGCGGGCGGCAGCATGTCGACCGAATAGAAGCTGCCGCCGAGGAACGTGAGCGGCGTGATGATCAGCAGCGGCACGAGCTGCAGCTTCTCGAAGCTGTCGGCCCAGATGCCGATCACGAAGCCGAACAGGCTGAACGTGATCGCCGTCAGCACGAGGAACAGCACCATCCAGAACGGGTGCAGGATGTGCAGCGGCACGAACAGGCCGGCCGTCGCGAGGATGATCACGCCGAGCAGGATCGACTTCGACGCGGCCGCGCCCACATACGCGATCACGATCTCCCAGTACGACACGGGCGCGGACAGGATCTCGTAGATCGTGCCCGTGAAGCGCGGGAAGTAGATGCCGAACGATGCGTTCGAGATGCTCTGCGACAGCAGCGACAGCATCACGAGCCCCGGCACGATGAACGAGCCGTAGCCGATGCCGTTCACGTCGCTGATGCGCGAGCCGATCGCGGAGCCGAACACCACGAAGTACAGCGACGTCGAGATCACCGGCGCGATGATGCTCTGCATCAGCGTGCGGCGCGTGCGGGCCATTTCTGCGCGGTAGATCGCGCGGATTCCATGCAGATTCATGGGTCAGGCTCCTTGCTGCACGCCGTTGCGGCGGTTGTCGATCAGGCTGACGAAAATGTCCTCGAGCGAGCTCTGCGTCGTATGCAGGTCGCGGAAGCCGATGCCGGCCGAGCCGAGCGCGTTGATCAGCGTCGCGATGCTCGCGTCGTCGCGCTGCGAGTCGTACGTGTAGACGAGCGCGGCGCCGTCGTCCGCGCGTTCGAGCCCGAACGGCGCGAGCGCGGGCGGCACGTCCGCGAGCGGCTGCTCGAGCTGCACGGTGAGCTGCTTCTTGCCGAGCTTGCGCATCAGCTCGCGCTTCTCCTCGACGAGCACGAGCTCGCCGCCGAGGATGATGCCGATCCGGTCGGCCATTTCCTCGGCTTCCTCGATGTAGTGCGTGGTCAGCAGGATCGTCACGCCGCTCTCGCGCAGCGAATCGACGAGCTTCCACATGTCGCGGCGCAGCTCGACGTCGACGCCGGCCGTCGGTTCGTCGAGGAACAGGATGCGCGGCTCGTGCGACAGCGCCTTCGCGATCATCACGCGGCGCTTCATGCCGCCCGACAGCGTCATCAGCTTGTTGTCGCGCTTGTCCCACAGCGACAGCGCCTTCAGCGTCTTCTCGATATGGGCGGGATCGGGCGCCTTGCCGAACAGGCCGCGGCTGAACGACACGGTCGCCCAGACGGTCTCGAACGCGTCGGTCGTCAGTTCCTGCGGCACGAGGCCGATCATTTCGCGGGCCGCACGGTATTGATCGCGGATGTCGTGGCCGCCGACCGTCACGCGGCCTTCGGTCGGCGTGACGATGCCGCAGATCGAGCCGATCAGCGTCGTCTTGCCGGCGCCGTTCGGCCCGAGCAACGCGAAGATCTCGCCGGGGCGGATGTCGAGGGTCACGTGCTTCAGCGCCTGGAAGCCGGACGCGTAAGTCTTGGAGAGGTCGGAGACGGAAAGGATCGGTTGCATGCTCACGGATGGCACGGCCGGCCGGCGTGACGGCATGCGCCGCGCGTGCCCGGTGCCGCCGCCGCTGCGAAGCGGCCGGGACCGGGGACGGCATGGCGAACGGGCGTCATGTCGAACGGCGTTGTGGTGCGGGATCGCGGGATCGCCATATTAGCAATCGATAGATGGAAATGCATTCTCGTGGAAAGGGCGCGCGTTGCCGGTGTCTGATTTGCGCGAATTGCCGCGGCATTGCTTAATAAAACGATGCTTTATTTGCGATAGATGAACAATTTGTGCCGTTTTCGGCGAAGCGGGCGGCGATTGCATTTCGGCGCGGCGGCGGCACGGCTGGCAGGCCGACTGTGCCGCCCGAACGCCGTCGCGCCGTACCGGGACGGCATGCGCGGCGCTCGCGATAATGCGTTCCTTTCATCGTTCATGGAGCGGGGCGCATGTCTTTGATCGATTTCAAATCCGTGGCAGCTGCGCAAGCCGTCGCGTGGAAATCCACGATCGTCGGCGAGGTCGGGCCGGCCAGGATCAAGGTGCTGCGCATGGATGCGCAGGCTTACGAAGCGGAAGTGCACGACTACAACGAGGGGCTGCTGGTGCTGGACGGCCGGATGATGCTCGAGGTCGCGGGCGAGACGGTCGTCGTCGAGGCCGGGCAGATGTACCTCGCGCTCGCCGGCACGCTTCACGCGGTGCTGCCGGGCAGCCACGGCACGCTCGCGATCATCGACGTGTAAGGTTGCGCCGCAGCATCGATACGGCCCGTCGCGGGCCGGCCAGCAAGGCCGGGCGCGGGTTGGGCGGCGTTGTTCAAACGCGCGTTGGATGGGGCGGGTATTTGTCTGAGCAAATAAATCGAAGGCTGTTTGAAAAACTGTCAAATCCCCTGCACGCACTAGGATTGCGCGGTTTCGGTCGTTTGGAACTCTGCATCCATTTACTTGTGGGTATCGTCCGATCATAGTTTCCACAAACGACGCATCACGATAACGAATCAAGCGTACGTACGGAGACCAATTCATGAGACGCCTATCCGCGGGGCCAGTCGGACTGCCGTTTCCCGTTTTTTCGCTGAATGCAGGCGCGATGCAGATCGCGTCCCAGCGTTGCCATTTCGCCGTGTAGCGGCGAACCACTTCCCGTTTCGATCGTTCCGACGGCGCCGTGCCGCATGACGGCGCTGCGGGAGCGCGCTTGTCTGCCGCCGCGGCGTGTGCCGCATTTGCCTGACCGGCATCGCGGCCGCCTTGCGCGCACCGTCATGCGCTGCGCGTTCGTGCGGCGGCGCGATACCAACCGGCGGGCCATGCAGCCTGTCCGGACGAGACTTGTCGTACCTGAAAAGGAGGGGTTGATGATTTGCATTCCTGAATGGCGGAAAGCGATCCTGTCATGCGCGGTCGTCGTTTTGCCGTTCGTCGCCGGTTGCGGCGGCGGCGACGATCCGGGGCCGATCACCGTGCCGCAGTGCTCGGGGAGCGCATGCGGGCCGAGCGGTGCTGAAACGACGCCGCCTGTCGTGACGAAGCTGTGTCCGGACGCGCTCGATTACACGACGACCTACACGGGCGGCGCGGGTAGCGGCGAGTACGTGAAGGTGAAATTCGACACGACGAAGCTCACCTATCAGATGCAGTTCCTCGAATCGTCGGTGCCGACGTCGGCAGGGCAGGTCAACAATACCCGCGCGGGTCTGACGATCAGCGGCGCATTCCATCATCCGACCACCCTCCCGACCGCCGAGCAGAACCGCTGCGCGTTCGTGCTCGACAGCGGCGCGACGAGCGACGGCGCGTATGCGGTGACGATCAACCGTGCGGATCCGCCGATGCTGTTCGTCGGCAATGGTGTGGTGGGTGGCGGGATTCCGGGGGCGACGATTGCGTACAAGGGGATCGACCTCGGGGGCCCCACGCCCATCGGTTACGTGCCGTCGCGGACGTTCGATTTCTATCCGTTCATCGGCTTCATCGAAACGGAAACCGACTTTTCGAAGGTCGCGGGCAATTACAACGAGGTCGGCATCCATCTGTCGCCGATCGGCGGGGGCGGGCAGAGCGCGCCGGGGCCAATCGGCTGGGAGCCGGACGTCGTCAACTGGAACCAGACGCTCAATGCGGACGGTTCATGCACGATCACGCAAGGCAGCGACTACTCGTGCCAGACGACCGGGACCCCCTGGGCGCTGCGCAAGAATGCGGACGGGTCGACCGACAACGTGTTCGTGAGCAACGGGCTGCCGAATGCGTTTGGCGTGGTTTCGTATCCGATCGCGGGGCAGGGGCAGGGGGGGACGATCATCCTCCTTGTGTCGAGCCAGGCCAAAGGCATCATGATCGTCGGCAAGCTGAACGGCGTGCGGATACCGGTCGTGATTCGTGTCGGCTATACGTATGTCGATCCGGCCAATCCGCTCGCGTCGGTCGCCGATGCCGAAGTCGGGATCTCGATGCTGTCGTCAGCCACCGCGATTGCCGCCAATTCGCTGAAGGGCGGTTACATCGGCGCGACCAGCGCATCCGCATGCGGCCTCGTGACGTCTCCCGGCACGGCGAGCTTCATCCCGTCGCCAGGCCCGAGCTTCAATCCGAACGTGCCGCACCCGGATCTGCCTGGCAAGTTCGTCAATGGCACCTTCCTGACGGAAGCAGGAACCTGTAACGACGGCACTGCCGTGTCGACGATGGCCGCGAACTATACGTCCACGCTGTTCCAGGGCAATACCGCGGCGTTCATCGACCCGCAGACGTCGTCGGTCACCTCGCAGTTCGCGCTCGACTATACGCAGGCCACGCCCGGCAAGATCAAGGTCACGGCCACGCAGGACTTCAACGCGAAGGGCACGAACGGCAACGTGGCGATCTTCAGCAAGGGCGACACGGGCTGGCTCGTGACGGCCGGCAACGTCTACGCGATGGTCGTCAACAACAACAAGGTCAACCCGTTCTTCACGGTCGGCGCGTTCGTCCAGTGACCCTGCATTGAACACGTCACACCGGCGGCGCATGCGTCGCCGCCGGCGAATCGAATTTCAAGAGGATTCCTATGAATTTGAAACAATGGATGGCCGCGGCGTCGCTCGCGCCCGTGCTGGCCGCGTGCGGCGGCGACGGCGACCCGCCGCCTGCGCCGGTGGTCCGGCTGTGCCCGCAGACGATCGACTACAACACGGTGTTCATCGGTGGGTCGGGGTCGGGTGAGCTCGTGAAGGTGCAGCTCGACACGACGAAGATGACGTACCGGATGACCTACCTCGCATCGCCGGTGCCGACCGCCGCGGGCACCGTGCAGCCGACCCGCGATACGGCCCCCGCCAATGTGGTCGACGGCACGCTGGCCGACGAAACGGGGCTGCCGACGGTGAAGCTGAACCAGTGCACGTTCCGGATGCAGAACGCGAGTCTCGACCCGAGCCGGCCGGCGCGGCTGTTCCTCGGCGAAGGCGTGCTGGGCGGCGCGATCCCCGGCGCGACGATCCAGTTCGACGGCGTGATCGGCGTCGGCAAGATCCCGAAGACGACATTCCCGTACTACCCGTTCATCAGCTTCTCGTCGCTGGAAACCGACCTGACGAAGATCGCCGGCACGTACAACCAGCTCGGCTATCACCAGGTGCCGTCGCAGAACTTCCAGCCGGTGGCGCTCGACCAGAAGGTGACGATCAACGCGGACGGCAGCTATACGGAAACCGACAACTTCGGCAAGAAGAACGGCGGGCAGCCGCTTGCGTCGAGCGCAACCGTGAACCAGCCGTTCACGCTGCGTCCGGATGCGCCGGCGTTCCAGTCGCTCAACTACCAGCCGCAGATTCCGCCGACGCTCGCCGCGCTCGATCCGGCGAAGGCCGGCAAGGGGATCCTGATCGTCGGCAAGCTGCGCAACCAGCTCGTGCCGATCTTCATCCGCACCGGCGCCGCCAACGCGGACCTCACGCAAGGCCCGCCGAGCGCGGACGACGAATCGGGCATCTCGTTCCTGAGCCCGCAGACGGCGATCACGCAAGGCTCGCAGGACGGCGAGTACACGGGCGTCGACAGCGCGTTCAACTACCGTGCGACCGCGCTCATCGGCGCGCAGGCCACGCTGCTCGATCCGTTCAACGCGTCGCAGGCCGCGCTGACACGCGCGCTGAACCTCGACTACACGCAGAAGGTGCCGGGCGTCGTGACGACCGTGCATGCGGACGCGGCGTCGGGGCCGGCAACCGGCAAGTTCGTGTTCACCGGCGGCGTGTTCGGGTTCCTCGACATGGTCGATACGAGCAACCCGTACTTCACGGTCGGCGCGTTCGTGCAGTGACCGCGTGTGGATGGAGACACGGCGGCGCCGCGCTCGGATGCGCGGCGCCCCGACAGAATGAGGGGGAGACTTCATGAAGAAGCTGATTGTCGCGGGTGTCGTCGCAGGCGTGTCGACGCTCGCATCGGCCCAGCAGGCGGGCGACAACGTCGCGACGCTGGGCTGGCTGCACATCATGCCGCAGGATTCGACCAACGGGCTGACGACGAATCTCGCGAGCATGCCGATCAACGGGCCGCTGCGCCTGCCCGGTTCGTTCACGTCGCCGGGCACGAGCCTGACGGTCAACAACGCCGATACGGTCGGCCTCACGCTCACGCACTTCTTCACCGACCACATCGCGGTGACGTCGGTGCTCGGCGTGCCGCCCGAGTTCACGCTGACCGGCCACGGCGTGATCAAGCCGCCGGGCCCGGCCGGCGCGCTCGGCAACGTCGACATGGACAAGTCGGCGAACCAGCCGGCCGTGAAGAACGCGCGGCAGTGGAGCCCGACGGTCATCCTGCAGTACTACTTCAATTCGCCGACGGCGCGATTCCGCCCGTTCGTCGGGATCGGCGTGGCCTACAGCTGGTTCAGCAACATCGAACTGAACGGCAACTTCGCGAAGGACATCAACGAGAACCTCGGCAGCGTACTCGCGGCCGGCGCCGGCAAGCCGGGTGCGACGTCGGTGGAGGGCAAGGCGTCGTCGTCGTTCACGCCGGTCTACAACGTCGGCGCGAGCTATGCGATCGACAAGCACTGGGGCGTAACGGCGACGCTGACCTACATGCCGCTGAAGACCTACTCGTCGCTCGTGATCAAGGCGGCCGACGGCTCGACACTCGCCACCACGCGCACGCGGCTGAAGGCCGATCCGCTGATCACGTTCGTGGGGATTTCCTACAAGTTCTGAGCCGTCCGGCGCGCATGACGCGCGCTGGCGGTTTCCTGCGACCGGCTGGCCGGACCATTCCGGCCGGGAGATCGCGTTCCTGGCGGCGTGCCGCCATTTGTGAAGAGAGGGGGCAGTTCAAATGAGCATTCGCAAAATCGTATCGCTTGTTGCTGCAGTGGCTTTCACCGCGGTTTCAGCCGCGCCTGCTTTCGCAGTCACCGTTACGCGGGCCGATGGCCAGGCCATGAACCCGAACGGCGAGCCGTTCTCGGCGACCGGGCTCACGAACCTCAGCAAGGGATCGATCAGTGCGGCCTGTAACGCGACCTTCAACGGCACGATCACGTCGACCGGCATCGTCAACATCACGTCGACGACGTTCTCGGGCGGCGCGACGTGCGGGCTGATCAGCGGCAGCGCGAGCAGCACGTCGCCGTGGACGGGTCAGGCCGACAGCACGACGCAGCTGACGATCAACAACGTGAAGGTGAACGTCACGCTACTCGGCGCTTGTGGGCCGAGCAAGGTCGTAACGGCGTGGAGCGATACGAACTCGTCGCTGACGTTCAACAGCGCCGTGCTGACGCCGGATTGCACGGTGGGCGGTACGGTCCTGACGTCGCCGAAGTTCCACGTGCAGTAAGCGTCGCGGATCGAAGCGGGTGCCCGCCGCGCGCGAGGGCCGTGCGGCATGCGTGGCGGGTATTCGCGGCTTCGATGGGTGCGTGGCGTCGCACGTATCGGTGCGACGGCCGAAATCAGGCTGCAGAGCGGTCGCGTTGCGGGTGGCAGGCCGCCATATATCGAGAGAGGGCCATACAGATGAAAGTTCATCAAATCGCATCGCTGGTTGCTGCAGTGGCATTCACCGCGGTTTCGGCTGCGCCTGCATTCGCGGTGACCGTTTCACGCGCGGACGGGCAGCCGATGAATCCGAACGGTGAGCCGTTCTCCGCGACGGGGCTGACCACGCTCAGCAAAAAGTCGATTGTCTCGAACTGCGCCGTGACGTTCAACGGGACGATTACGCCGGCGGGTATGGTCAATATCACGTCGGTGCAGTTCAACGGGGGGAGCTGGTGTCCGGCGGTCAGCAGTACCGCGAGCAGCGCGTCGCCATGGACAGGGCAGGTGGACGGCGCGACACAGCTTTCGATCAACAACGCGCAGGTGGACTTCAAGCTGCTCGGCGCTTGCGGGCCGAGCAAGCTCGTCGCGGCATGGAACGATTCGAATGCATCGCTGACGTTCAACAATGCTGTCTGGACACCCGACTGTGTGTGGTCCGGCACGTTGATGGCATCGCCGAAGCTCCACGTGCAGTAAGCGTCGCGGAATGAAGCCGGGCGCCCGCGGCGCACGAAGGCCGTGCGATAGGCATGGCCGACGCCTCATTCCTCGTTGCATTCGTGTCGTCGCGTGTATCGGCGCGAGGGCCGGCTGACCGCCCGTGTCGCGATCCGATCCGGGTGGACATGCAGGGATGGCGCGGCGTGCCGCGCTGTCCGATTCGATTGAAACAACCAAATTCAAATTGGCCAGAACTATCCCGGAAGACCCATGCTTACCGATCCAGCAAAGTATGGAGATGCCCGCGGCGCGACGCCTGACCGGCTGCGCACGGCCGCGTGGTTGCAGTACCTGATCGAACGACTCGACGCTGCCGCTTGTGTAGCGATGACGGCTGACGCTGGCGACACGACCGTCGCCGAGTCACAGGCGATACGTATGCCGACAGGCGCGAATCTGTCTCGCGACGCAGCGGCCGTTCTTCACCGGCTCGCGCCGTGGATCGCAGCGGACGGCGGCGCGTGCGCCTGCGACCTGACCGACCCATTCGGTGCGTGCTCGCACGTGCCTTCGATGCAGCAACTAGACGAAGCCGAACGCAGTTGCCCCGGCTCGCGCGCCGCGTTCGACACCGCACACGGCGTGATCGACGCATGCGCATTCGACGACCCCGATGTCGGCTGGGCCGCACTCGGGCGGATTGCCGGCGGTGTCGGAAGCAACGGGGGGGATGACGGCGAATGTACCGAACATGAAAAGGGCGCACAGGGCAACACGCTTTCTGCGAAGAACCTGAGAGACAGGCTGGCCGTCGTCGCGGCGGCGAGTGGGGAAACGTCGGCCATGCCTGGCGCCGTCATCGACGCGATCGTGCTGCGCGCGTGCGGGCCGCGCGACGAGGCGTCGCGCATCGACGAGATGGCGGCGCTCGTGGCGTTCTCGTCCGCGCTTGCCGCCGGCAACGGGACCTCCATCGCCGCGTATGGCGGTCAGCACAACCTCGTTGCGCGGGCGATTCGCTCGCATCGTGCCGATCTCGCGTCGGGGGACGGGCTGCTCGCGGCGCTCTCCGTGTGCAGGCTCGATCAACTCGTCGGCGCGGGCAGTTTTTGGGCCTACTACCTGCTGGCGGGCATCGTGATCGCGGCGCCGGAGGCCGTGCGGGAAATCGGTGGCCGCTTTCATGGCGACGAGTGGCAGGCATGGCTCGATCACGTGCTCGCCTGGCCGGCAGTTAGCCGCTTCGGGCCGAAGGAGGACGCCGCGTTCGAGCGCTTGCGCGGCGCAATGAGCCTGACGTCGCGATGGAATCCGATCGTCCGCGGGAAGCGGATGGGGAAGCGGGCCGTTGTGACGTCCTGATTCGGCGAGCATGGGGACAAGGCGGGCGGATGCACCGCCTGTGCCGAACCGATACGCAAGGATTCCAAACGATCTGTGCGCGAGCACCCCAGTTCGCGCCGAAATGCCGGGCCCCGTTCGCATGCGTGAACGGGTGTCAGGCGCCGCCGCGCCGGGCTGTCATGCCGTCGGCGTCCACACTGGTTGCGCGCCGCGCCATCCTTCCTTCCTGACCGACTGTACATCCCCCGATCCGGGCGCCATCGACCGAACGCAGTATGATTCCGCAGACGATGCCGGCGATCGCGTTGCTGTAACCGCCCGCCCGCACCGTCGAAGATCTGCCAAGCTTGTTGTAAGCCGGACACGAACCGCCGCCGCGTGAGAGCGTCGCCGCGAACCCGCGTCCGGACCACCTTCATCGAAACGGTCAGTCAGATGTCAAAGCAAAACAAGAAGATTCTCCTCCTGAGCGTGAGCGCCGGCGCCGGCCATACCCGCGCGGCCGAAGCGATCCGCGCGTTCGCCGACCACCATCCCGCCGGCGTCGACGCCACCCACCTGGACGTGATGGATTTCGTGTCCACCGGCTTCCGCAAGCTGTACACCGATCTCTACATCAAGCTCGTCAGCAGCCAGCCGGCGCTGTGGGGCTACCTGTACCAGAAGACCGACGAAGTCGATCCCGCCGCGCCGTCGCAGAAGATCCGGCGCGCGATCGAGCGGCTCAATTGCCGGCCGCTGCTCGCGGAGATCGAACGGCAGCGTCCGGACGCGATCATCTGCACGCACTTCCTGCCCGCCGAACTGCTGTCGCGCGAGATCCGCAAGGGGCGCGTCGACACGCCGGTGTGGGTGCAGGTCACCGATTTCGACCTGCACAGCATGTGGGTCGTGCCGAACATGCGCGGCTATTTCGCGGCCAACGACGAGATCGCGTGGCGCATGCATGCGCGCGGCATGTCGCCCGACACGGTGCACGTCAGCGGCATCCCGATCATGCCGGCGTTCGGCCAGCCGCTCGATCGCGCGGCCTGCGCGGCCGAATTCGGCCTCGATCCCGCGCGCCCGACCTTCCTGATGATGTCTGGCGGCGCGGGCCTCGGTGGGCTCGACGTGCTGGCTGCGCGCCTGCTGGAGATGGATGCCGACTTCCAGCTGATCGCGCTGGCCGGCAAGAACCAGGCGATGCTGGCGTCGTTGCAGGCACTGGCCGCGCAGCATCCCGGCCGGCTGTTTCCGCAGGGCTTCACGCAGCAGGTCGAACGCCTGATGGCCTGCGCTGACCTCGTGATCACGAAGCCGGGCGGCCTGACGACGTCCGAATGCCTCGCGATGCAGTTGCCGATGATCGTCAATTCGCCGATTCCGGGCCAGGAAGAGCGCAATGCGGATTTCCTGCTCGAGCAGGGTGTCGCGCTGAAGGCGATCGACGACGATGCGCTCGTCTACCGGATCCGCGCGTTGCTGCAGACACCCGAGCGTCTCGCCGACATGCGCCGCCGTCTCGCGCCGCTCGGGCGGCCGCTCGCCGGCCGCTTCGTGCTCGATCGCGTGCTGGGCCTGGAGCCGGCTGCATGAGCGTCGCGCGTTTTGTGCCGACGCGCCATACGGTGTTCGTCGTCGCGTGGGTCGTGCTGCTCGCGTACTTCTTCGCGAACGTCGAGATCCAGATCGAAGGCAGCGCGGGCTGGGCCGCCAACCTGCCGACCTGGCGCATCGAACATCACTGGCTGCTCGACATCTTCTGGGGCGGGCGGCCGATGACCGGCTACCACGCGTGGGTGTTCCCGTTCGTCGCGCTGTTCTTTCACCTGCCGGCCGTGTTCAACGGGCGCTGGTCGTGGCGCATCGAGGCGCGCATCGTCGCGTGCATCATGGTGTTCTGGCTGACCGAGGATTTCCTGTGGTTCGTGCTGAACCCGGCATACGGCCTGGCCCGCTTCAATCCGGCCAACGTGCCTTGGCATATCCATTGGCTGGGCGTGGCCCCGACCGACTACTGGACGATGAGCGCCGCCGCGATCGTGCTGTTCATCGTTTCCCGCGAGCGCAAGCGCGCGTTTTATTGATCCCCGACCCGACATGAAAATCGCCATCATTGCCGCGCTCGCCGTCACGCTTGCCGGGCTCGCTCAGCCGGCCTGCGCGGACCCGGCCTCCGAGGTGTCCGCCCGGCCGATCAAATGGGCGCAGAGCGTGACCGATGCGCACGTGAACAACCTGCATCGCATCACGCCGTCGCTGTACCGCAGCGCGCAGCTTTCCCGCAGTGACGTGCCGGAACTGCAGAAGCTCGGCATCCGCAAGGTCATCAGCTTCCGCTCGTTTCACGCGGACGACAGCATCCTGGCCGGCACGCAGATCAAGATGCAGCGCATCCGGATCAACACGTGGGACATCCGCGACGAAGACATGGTCGCCGCGCTGAAGGCGCTGCGGACGGCCGACCAGGACGGCCCGGTGCTGATCCACTGCCAGCACGGCGCCGATCGTACCGGCCTCGTGTCGGCGTTGTACCGGGTGGTGTACCAGGGCTGGACACGCGAGCAGGCGCTCGATGAGCTGCAGCACGGTGGTTACGGGTTCCATCCGATCTGGCAGAACATCACGAACTACTTGAAAAACGTCGATATCGAGCGTTTGCGGCAGCAGGTCAACAACGGTTGAGCCGGACATGAAAAACGCCGCCGACAGTCAATGTCGGCGGCGTTTTTCATGGGAAAGGCCGACCGGGGCGTCTCACCGCTTTCGCGATATGACGAGCTGACGCGCCATTCTTTTTTTCTCCATTTCGATGATCTCCGGATAGTCCACTGGCCATCGGCAGTCGCGTTTCAGCGCGCTTCGTTTCATCGACGCTCGTCGGCTCGATGCGAGTACGACGCTATGGGCTCGTTCGCTGGCGGATCGTGCTTTGGGTGAATCTTTCCGTGAATTTCAGATTCGTCCGATAGACGCTAGAGCGATAGCTCGATATTTTTGATCCCCACCCAGTATCGGCGCCGACCTGTCCGTGACAGCGGATGGGGCTGGGCCGAGGCACTTTATCGACTGCTATTTGCGTCGTTTGCCGCTATTCGCCATTGATGACCGCTGCCCGGTCCCGGGTCGGCAAGGATCTTCTATGCCCACGCAATCCGACCTGCGCTTTACCTTTACTGCCGGAGACGAGTCGTTTGAGGTCGTCGAGTTCACGCTGCGTGAGGGGTTGTCCGAGACCTTTCGCCTGGAGGTCGAGCTAGCCAGTACCAATCCGGCCATCGACTTCGGTCAGATGCTCGATCGCAACGGCCAGCTCACGATCTGGCAGGGCGGTCAGCCCGTGCGCTATGTGCATGGCGCGGTTTCGTCGTTCGTTCAGGGCGACACCGGCTTTCGGCGCACCCGCTACTCGGCCGTGGTCGAGCCGCGCCTCGCACGGCTCAAGCTCTCGTCCGACTGGCGGATCTTCCAGACCCTGAGCGTGACCGAGATCGCAGTCGCCGTGCTCAAGGCGCATGGGCTGACGATGGACTACGAGCAACGCGCCACCAACGAACACCTCGCCCGCGAGTATTGCGTGCAGGCCGGTGATACTGGCTACGACTTCGTCGAACGCATCCTGCGCGAGGAAGGCTTCTTCTACGCGTTCCAGCACGGCAAAGAGGGGCACCGGTTGATTCACTGCGATCGGCTGTTCATCTTCGGCCGTCTTGACGGCGAGCCAGTGATCTACAACCCGACGCCGGGCGGCGATCAGCCACAACCCAGCCTACGGACCTTCGCTTACACCGAGAGCGTGCGTACCGCGCGCCAGGTGCAGCGCGACTACACGTTCAAGAATCCGCGCTTCAACCACGAGTACCCGCGTGACGGCACGGACCTAGATCATCAGGGTCGAGGCTGCGCACGCTATGACTACCCGGGCCGATATAAACACGAAGCCAGCGGCAAGGCGTTTACCCACGATCGTTTGCGCGGCCACCGGCGCGATGCACGTGTGGCATTCGTCAGTGGTGACGACGCGCGCTTGCAACCGGGTATCGCCTTCGCGCTCACGGGCCACCCGCGCGAGGACATGAACCGGAGCTGGCGTCCGGTGAGCCTGGTGCATCACGGCAAGCAACACACCAGTCAGGCGGAAGAAAGCGCCGACGCGCAACACGGCACGTACTACCGCTACGAAGCGGTACTGGTGCCGGATGATGCCGAATGGCGCGCCGAGCCGCTGCCGCACCCGCGCATCGACGGCCCGCAGCCGGCGGTGGTCGTGGGCCCGGAGGGTGAAGAGATCTATACCGACGAGTACGGCCGAGTGAAGGTGCAGTTCCCGTGGGATCGTCAGGGCCGCCATGACGAGCACAGCTCGTGCTGGATCCGCGTCGCGCAGAACTGGGCGGGGGCACTGTGGGGGCATATGGCGATTCCCCGCATCGGTCAGGAGGTGATCGTCGACTTCTTCGACGGCGATCCGGACCAACCGGTCATAACTGGCCGCACCTATAACCGCCTGCAGCTACCGCCGTACGAACTGCCGCGACACAAGACGCGGATGACGATCAAGAGCCAGACGCACAAGGGCGAAGGTTTCAACGAGCTGCGCTTCGAGGACGAGGCAGGACAAGAGGAAATCTACGTCCACGCGCAGCGCGATCAGAACATCCACGTCAACCATGACGAGACGACCTTCGTCGGTCATGACCGCAGCGAACAGGTCGAGCACGACGAGACGATTGCGATCGGCAATGATCGCAAGGAGACGGTTGGGCACGACGAACAGGTCACGATCGGGCGGGATCGCCGGCACGATATCGGTGACGATGACTTCCTGACCATCGGTCGCAACCACACGATCACAACCGCGAAGGATCGCACGGAAGAGGTCGGCAACAACCGCCGCGACAAGACGGCTGCCAGCCACACGGTGGACATTGGCGGGCACTTGGAGCAGCGCGTACAAGGCAGGGTGGAGGTCGAGGCCGGGCAAGCCATCCAGCATCGCACCAAGGCCTACGAGATTCGCGCAGCCGAGGTTGTCGTCATCAAAGGTCCCGGTGGGACCTTGCGTATCGACAGCAGCGGCATCACGCTGGATGGTGTGGCGATTCGCGTGAAGGGACCGATGAGTCAACAGGGCGGGGGCGGCGGGAATAGCTTGTCCCTGGGTAGTCAAGTTCTGGAGGGGCAGTTGGCCGATTGTCTGGAGCGCGCCAGATGATCGAGCGTACCGTACAGGCGTTTGCCCTTAGCGAACGTGCAGCAAGCGACTATCTCTACCTGCTATTGGATCCGATGGCAGAGTGTGATCCTGAAAATCCGCTGAGTATCACGTCTCTGACGCAGACGTTGGGTGAACAGGCGATCACGCGTGTCTTGCGCCCGGACCTCGCTCACACCCCTGAAGCATGTCCGGCGTTGGTTCAACTCGCATCGCCCGGGGAGTTTCCGATGACGGCGCTGCTGGCCGCGAGTGAACGGTATGCGCGCGAGGATGCGAGCTACAAGAAACGCTACGTCTGCGGCTGGCTGCTGAGTCAGTATTCGCCAGACGTGCTCGTCGACCATCTGGTCTTGCGTTGCGTGGATATTGCATCGGCGAGTACCCAAAGCGTGTCGCCATGGTTCGAACCGTTGCGGCTTGAACTGCTGTTCGCTTCTGCAGGGAATATCTTTCCCGATCTGATGTGGCCCATCCGACGTTGGCTTTGCCCGACTAGTTGGGGCACCTGTACCGTGTTTCGCGGCGAGGCCACCGGGTCCGGGCTGGACATCCCCGCGCTGGTTCGCCAGACCCAACGGGCCGTACCTCTGATCAACGACTTCCTTGATGTCTGGCGCCTTGCTCTTCGATTTCCCATGGCCTACGCCCCGTGGCGCTGGCGCGGTGACACGCTCCTGCCGCCTCAAGCGGCAGTCCATGCGTTCCGGTTGGTGCGCCACGCGCGCGAATGTGGACTACGCCTGAGTGCCGACATCATCGACCTGTGCACGCATCGTGTGTTCATCCACCCGGCTCTGCCACTGAATCCCGATGTCCAGGCCGACATTGCATGCGCGACGGCCGGCCAGTCCACGTTGCAGGCTCGCTTTGAGACCTACGACGATCCGGCCTGGATGCGCATCGTCGCATCGCTACCCAAAGCAGTGAGCTATTCATGAGCACCAGCCAAACTCTTACCAGGGCCGGCCGCCAGGCTGCGCCCAATCGCACCGGCGATTGCAACGCCTGTGAGCGAACCGGGTTGCCGATCTTACCGCTGCGTCTCGCGGTCATGCCGGTTGCTCAAGGGCTCAAGCGGCAAGGTACCCTGCGTAGTGAATCGGTACAGACCGCGTTGCGTGTGATGCGGCAGGGCTACATCTATGTGCTGCTGGATGGAAAGATTTGGCACGCTTATCAGGTCACGCCCGAAGGCTATTTTCGCCAATGCAATCCGTTTGCCATGCCACGTACGAATCCCGAGCTGCTTTCCAAGGCATGCCTGGGCGCGGGGCATGATCTGCGTGCGGCGTTCATCAATATCGACACGGCGACATACAAACAGGCCTGGATCGCCTTCGCACAGGACCCCTGGCCCAAGGCCACGCTCGATGCCTATCGTACAGGCAAGTACGACAACGGCGAGCCGCTGCCGGCGGATTATCGCCAGCGCTTCAAGGTGATCAACCTGGCTGGCCTCAAAGCCGATCCAAAGGCCAATAACCAGGCACTCGCCTTGGAACACGGTGATTTACTCCACGAACATGTGGCTGAATACACCGTGGGCGCGAGCGACTTCAACAGCATCCACGGGTGGCATCCGCGCCAGCCGCGTGTGCAAGCGATGCGCGCGCAATTGCACCTGCTCGAAAAGCAATATGGGCTCGCCAAGGGGGTGGCCGGCCTGATCTTGCCCGATCCGGTCGGTATGGCGGCGGAGCTCAACAGTCTGCGGCTCTCCGTCGTTACCCTACGCCAGCACTGGCGCGAGGACCCCAAGCGACGGTATGCCTACCTCACGTCGCAATGCCTGCTCGGCATCAAAACCTACATCGCTCAGCTTGTGGATGCCGAGACACCGCCACCTGCGGGTGATTTCTGGATGCCTAGCGAAGCGGGTAGCCCGCCGGTGTTTCAGGACTCGGCAAAAGAACGCGACGCCACGGTTAAGAGCACGACCAAGAGCCGAGTTGCCAGGCTCGAGGAGCGTTATTGGGAAACCGGCCCGAAGGGACGACAGACATTCCAGGACGCGTACGACAAGCAAATCAACGATTTTCAGAAGCAGATCGACGCTTATGCGACCGACTGGGGAGCGCAGGTGGCCGGTGCCGACTGGCGACGCGTCATCATGCTCGACTATGCCGACACCGATCCGCGTTCGCGACAACGTCGGCTTGGCACCACCGCCGACTGTCTTATGGGTGGTGTCACCGATGCGCCATCGCCGCCAGCCAAACCGGGCGAAAAACCCAAACCCGAGGTGCTCGGTCCGAGCGGCAAGGTATGGCAGCAATTATTGAAAGACCCCAACAGCCCCGCATACATCGCCCTGAATGGGCAGCATACCGACCTGCAGAAAGCGTTCGAACCGCAATTCGTAGCTGGCGCCATGCCCAACGATGCGGGCAAGAAATACTATGACCTGATCAAGCTCATTGCGACCAGTAGCGATGGCGACGAATGGCGCAGAGGTGTCATCGTTGGTGCTGCGGATCAGTTACTGTCTGCCATGCACGATGCTGCCAATCGTCTGGACAACAGCCTGAGCGTGGGTGTCAAGGCGGCGCTGGACAACCTCCATGTAGGCGCGGCATGGCTGTACGGTAAAACCAAGCTCACGCAGGTCACCATTCAGCTCACAGTAGGCGAATGCTTCGACCTGCTTTCGGACGAAATCCGCAACCACGCAAATGCGGCGCAAAAAGCAGCTGGCAAGGGAGTACGTGCGATGCTGCTGGGTAGCCTGATTACTATCCCGAACGCCAACGTTCGCAACGTGCTCATCGATGTGACGCTCTGGGCCAGTGGCTCGGCTGAAGAGGTCAAGCAACGACTCATGCAACTCGGTCAGGACGCTAGGGAGGGCGTGCGCGACGTCAAGCGGGGGGCCGAAGTGCTCGGGGAGGACGTGAAGCGGGAAGCCAAGGCTGCGTTGCGTCAGGTCAAGGCCGGCCTGAAGAATCTGGAGCCAGCCGCCGCCAAGGTGCTCAATGGTTTGCAGATCGGTGCCGCAGGCGCACGTCGTTTCGCTGGTAGCAGTTTCGCTGGCATCAAGAGCTTGTCCGTTGGCAGCGTCGATGGGGGACTGTCGTTTGTTGGGCTGTACTTTCTGCAGGACAGCCTGAAGAGCACGCTGGCTGATCTGGATGCGAAGGTGGGGGCACGCCATCCGGAAGCGGTTGCAGCGTTCTATGGCGCTTCCGTTGGCATTATCGGAGCAGGCGTCGAAGCGGCTGGCTTGGCGATCAAGATCCCGGCGGAGGCCACTAAGGAGTTTGCATTGCGCTGGGGGGCTGAGAAGACTCCGGTACTTAGCCGCGTCGTCGGGTTGGGCACGAAGATGGTGGCGGTCGGAGGGGCGATTGCAGCCTTGGCAGGAATTTCGGATGCGGCTGCAAGTATTAGGGCGGCAATACGTGTGGCGAAGGTTGGGGACTCAACGGCGGCGAGAATATATTCCGGCGCCGCAATTTTGTCTATTGGCGGTGCTTTTTTTACGGCTTGGGGATCTTTGGGGTCTGCTTGGGCGGCTTTCGGTTCTGCATCGTTATCTGGTCCCCTGGGGATTGGTATTGCGCTCGGGCTTCTCGCTTTTGCGGCAGTTCAGTATGCCAAAAGCCACGAGTCCGACGCCCTTGAGCAATGGGCTCGACGTTGCTACTTCGGACAGGCAGAAGACAAACAGCGTTGGCGCGATCCTGAGAAAGATATGGACCGTGCCATCGCGGCACTCAATGCCGCAGTACTGGGCATGGACGTGACCCTCAGTTTTGAAAGCGGAACGCGTCCTAGACCGATTGACGAACTCATCACCGAAGATGTAGAGATACTAAAGAATGGTGGTGCCGTTGAAAGAGGAAGCGAGCTAGTTTATAGCGCAGTTTTGCCAGGATTCGACGTTCAGCAATCACGCTATCGCTTTACCCTCACTACGGAGCGCTTTGGCGTTTCGCCCACCGGCAGACGCTTACCAAGCCTCTCCTCTCATGTAATGGCATCAGGTCAATTCAACGATACGGGTACGCTTAAGCAACCTACTGTGCTGAAGCGACCGGATTACTCGTTGGAGAACGAAACAAAACCTACGGGGAAGCGGCCGGTGCTGAGTGGTCGATACTGGTTGGATCCGGTCAACAAGATTAAGTCGGCAACTTTAATGGTGATCTTCTGGCCCGATAAGACTGATCAATCTGGATTTGCTGCTGTCGAAATAGCCGAGGATATCTGATGGTGAAACCTAAGCTCAATCCCCCCCCCTATACAGGTTGGCAACGAGATCTCCCAGATCCCAACGAAACTGTCCGGGAAAGTCCGGCGCTGTTATCTATATCCCCGGTGCATCTCGATAAAATTTACATGGAAATTTCTCGTAATGCATTATCTGTTCATGGCGTACTCATTTGGTTTGCAGTATTGATGGCTGTATGGTTGGCTCAGTCAATATTCACGGCCGTTTTTAATTTATTTGACGTGCAGGAATTTAACATTTCTGGCGACAGAGTTGTGGTAATGATCATCTTGTGGGGCACTATGGCGGTGGCTGTATGGGCAAGTGCGGTGTTCTATCGTATGGACGTTTCTCCACCGCGCGACCTGCCTCTTCGCTTCAACCGCTTGCGCCGTAAGGTGTATGTGTACGGCTTTCACTCGATCTGGTGGAACCCGTTTACGCGGTGGCACGTCACAACGGCGAGCTACGACTGGGACGATCTGCGTGCTGAGAAGTGGAAGGTACGTGGAGCGACTGCTGGCGGCGCCCTGATTCTCAAAGAGGGCGTTTCTATAGCCGTGGTTGAACCTGGTACGAACAACGTCATCACGCGGTTTGACTTCAGCACTACCGCTGCCAACACTACGAATCTGTGGGCCTATGTCTGCTCATACATGCAAAACGGCATTGAGGGTCTCGACCCTGACCACGCCGATCCACGTGATTCCAACGACGTTGCCCCGTACAACCTCGCCCTGCGCCTAGCGCCCAAAGTCGAGTGGCCAGCTGACATGGATCGCGAGTCGAGGACGGTGCCGTGAGGTTTATTGAATTCGGAGTACATGGAGGCTACGTGACTTGTCACCGGTGTGGGTGGGGGAGCAACTAATGGCAAAGCCGAAACTCAATCCTCCTTGCCCCGGATGGCAACGTGACCTTGCTGGTCCAAATGAGTCTACTCAGGAAATTCCCAGCTTGATATGGTTAACTCCGTCGTATCTTGACACGGTCTATATGGAGCTTGAGCGAAATACGTTGAAGATTCGTGGCCTAGTGTTGTGGTTTTCGCTGGGGATGGCATTGGCAACTATCTTCTACGTCATTTTTCAGATTTGGCTCTTCGCAACGACTGAAATGCTTGCAATGAGTACCATTCTCGATATGGCCGGGTTTGCTCTCATGGACGTCAGTATGTGTTCGTTTGGAGTGTGGGCCACGTATGCCATGTATCGTGCGGACGTCTCAGTACCGCGCGATCTGCCGCTGCGTTTCAACCGTCTGCGTCGCAAGGTCTATGTCTACGGATTCCATTCCGTGTGGTGGAATCCGTTCACACGCTGGTACGTCACTACGGCGAGTTATGACTGGGACGATTTGCGCGCCGAGAAGTGGAAGGCCAGGGCTGCGACCGCAGGTGGTGCACCTATCATCAGAGAAGGTGTTTCCATTGCCGTCGTGAAGCCCGGTACCAACGACGTCATCACGCGGTTCGACTTCAGCACTACTGCCGCCAACACTACGAATCTGTGGGCCTATGTCTGCTCGTACATGCAAAACGGCATCGAAGGCCTCGACCCCGATCATGCTGAGCCGCGTGACGCCAACGACGTTGCCCCGTACAACCTTGCCCTACGCCTAGCGCCCAAAGTCGAGTGGCCAGCTGACATGGATCGCGAGTCGAGGACGGCGCCGTGACGTCGGTTGAGTTTGGTATACGTCGGGCGCGGCGAAAAAAGATTGATCGGAGCCGGGATGGTTGGGCGATCGCGATCGAACAAGGATGGGGCCAATGGAACTAAAGCGATATTCTCCGAAATACGATTCAAGCTACCTTCCTGATCCTGATACTGTTCCCTCGCGTACGCCGCAACCAGACGAGTTGGGGGCTACCCAAAATCATGTGGACTCGATCTATCTAGAATTACCATTGTGTGAACCACTACGTGGTTCCTCACTTTATCTCGGCGCTATATGCCTTGTTCAAGTTCCCTGGATGCTGTGGGTGACGGTTGCCACGTTCTTTAATTTGAGTAATATCGGTTTTTTCATTTTTATGCTTGCGACTAACTTTTTTCTAATCTCTGCTGGTCTCTGGGTGATTCGATGCGATGTGGAGAGTCCGCGTGATTAACCTATCCGGTTTAATCGCATACGACGCAAGGTATATGTGTATCGTTTCAAGCCAAAATTCAATCCATTCATGCGCCGACGTTGGGAAGCCAGCGCAGTTGTATTCGATTGGGATCAGTTGCGCGCCAGAACACATCGAGGGGGTATGCTGACTGCGCCTATGTCAATGTGATTGACTTGGCCAGTGGAAAGATCATCGATAGATTCGATTTGGTCCGGAAGTTTGCCGGACTGGGCATTGCTAGGTGGAGCCTTGCGTGCCTTTTTATGCATCGTGGTCCGGAGGCGTTGCCCGTATTCCCCGAGCCTCCTCGCGACTGGAATAACGAAGAAACACTGAATCTCGCTCGGTGGCTTGCACCGAAAGTATCCTGGCCTATCGATATGGACATCGAGTCGAGAACCGTACCGTGAAGCGCATCGAGTTCGGGTACAACAACGGTGCGAGACGTGGCACCGTATCGGCGGGGAAAAGCCGGGTGGCAATATCCCAGTGCGGCCGTGTTGAAGGATCGCTTTTGCGAACCCCGGGCGCTTTATCTCGCTCGGCGCAATTGGTTGCCCGTCGGCCAGCGACGCTGCTGGTGGATGGTGTTTTTCAAGTCGACGTTACAGGCGCCCGCGAGTGGGCCGGTTCGCTTGGTGTAATTGCTATATCAAGTACACATCAAAGCTATCTGGTACTTACGGGGCAGCGATGTCTTCTTGCAGTACAACAAGGTAACCAACCTACGCTTGGCGATAGCGAAGATGGATGGCACGGAGACCGGACCGGGCGGGCGCTTCTCGCCTCTCGAAGATGCTCGAAGTGATCTGCCGCGAGCACGCAGACACTCGCTTCCAACCGGAAAGAAGAGCGCCACCAAGCGTGGCTGGCCGGGATATGGCAAACTTCCGCAATTCCCGGCTACGCTTTTCGTAGCGACTCCCCGCCGCCGTCAAACCGTCTCCGGCTGCCGCACAGCTTTCGCGACATTCCTCGCCATCGCCCCATTCGCAACGAAATAGGGCACCTCCACCCGCGCAAGCGCCTTGCGCCCGCGAATCTTGTCCGCGATTTTCTCGGCGATCATGATCGTCGGCGCATTGAGGTTGCCGGTCGTGATGATCGGCATGATCGACGCATCGACGACCCGCAGGCCTTCGAGCCCATGCACGCGGCCTTCTTCATCGACCACGGCCATGTCGTCATACCCCATCTTGCACGAGCACGACGGATGGAACGCGGTCTCCGCGCGGGCCCGCACGAATGCGTCGAGTTCCTTGTCGGACTTGCAGTCCGCACCCGGGTTCAGCTCGCGGCCGCGATAGCGGTCGAGCGCGGGCTGCCGCATGATCTCGCGCGTCGCGCGGATCGCATCGCGGAACTCGCGCCAGTCGAGCGCTTCGGCCATGTAGTTGAACAGGATGCTCGGATGCTGGTTCGGGTCGCGCGAGCGCAGCTTCACGCGGCCGCGGCTCGGCGAGCGCATCGAGCCGACGTGCGCCTGGAAGCCGTGCATCTCGATCGCGTTCGAGCCGTTGTAGTTGATCGCAACGGGCAGGAAGTGATACTGGATGTTCGGCCACAGATCGTCGTCGCGCGTGCGGATGAAGCCGCCCGCCTCGAAGTGGTTGCTCGCGCCGAGGCCCGTGCCGTTCAGCATCCATTCAAGGCCGATCTTCGGCTGGTTCCACCACTTGAGCGCCGGATACAGCGACACCGGCTCCTTGCACTCGTACTGGATGTACATCTCCAGGTGGTCCTGCAGGTTCTGGCCGACGCCGGGCAGGTCGAGCACGACCGGAATGTCGAGTTCCTTCAGCCACGCGCCGGGGCCGACGCCCGAGCGCTGCAGCAGTTGCGGCGACGCGATCGCACCGCTGCACACGAGCACTTCACGGCGCGCATGCGCGGTCGCGCGCTCGCTGCCGCGCAGGTACGTGACGCCCGACGCGCGCTTGCCGTCGAACAGGATGCGATCGGCGAGCGCGTGCGTGACGATCTCGAGGTTCGACCGCACCTTCGCCTGGTCGAGGTAGCCGCGCGCGGTGCTCGCGCGGCGGCCCTTCGGCGTGACCGTGCGGTCCATCGGGCCGAAGCCTTCCTGCTGATAACCGTTTAGGTCGTCGGTGCGCGGATAGCCGGCCTGCACGCCCGCGTCGACCATCGCCTCGAACAGCGGGTTCACGCCCGGCTTGCTGGTCGTGACCGACACGGGACCGTTGCCGCCGTGATAGTCGTTCGGGCCGACGTCGCGCGTTTCGGCTTTCTTGAAGTACGGCAGGCAGTCGAGATACGTCCAGTTCTCGAGGCCCTTGTGCGTCGACCAGTTGTCGTAGTCGAGCGCGTTGCCGCGGATGTAGCACATGCCGTTGATCAGCGACGAGCCGCCGAGCCCCTTGCCGCGTCCGCATTCCATCCGGCGGTTGTCCATGTGCGGCTCGGGGTCGGTTTCGTACGCCCAGTTGTAGCGGCGCCCCTGCAGCGGATAGGCGAGGGCGGCCGGCATCTGCGTGCGGAAGTCGAAGCGGTAGTCGGGACCACCGGCTTCGAGCAGCAGCACCGTGACGTCCGGGTCTTCCGTCAGGCGCGTTGCGAGCACGTTGCCCGCGGAACCTGCGCCGCAGATGATGTAGTCGTATTCGCGTGTCGTCATGACGGTCAGTCTCCTTTCGTGATTCTCAAAACACCGGGTTATAACGGCCGAGCTCGACCTGCACCGACTTGATTCGAGTGTAGTGTTCGAGCGTCGTGATGCCGTTCTCGCGTCCGACACCGGATTGCTTGTATCCGCCAACCGGCATCTCGGCCGGCGATTCGCCCCAGGTGTTGATCCAGCAGATGCCGGCTTCGAGGCGATGGATCGTGCGGTGCGCGCGCGACAGGTTCTCGGTCACGACGCCGGCCGCGAGGCCATAGTGCGTGTCGTTCGCGCGGGCAATCACTTCGTCCTCCGATTCGAAATCGAGGATGCTCATCACCGGCCCGAAGATTTCCTCGCGGACGATCTTCATGTCGTCGCGGCAGTCGCCGAACACGGTCGGCGCGACGTACTGGCCGCTGCCGAAGTGGCCGTCGGTCAGGCGCGTGCCGCCCGCGAGCAGCTTCGCGCCTTCCGCCTTGCCGCTCTCGATGAAGCCGAGCACCTTGTCGAGCTGCGCGGCCGACACGAGCGGGCCGAAGTTGGTATCGGCATCGGTCGGCTTGCCGACGCGGATGCGCTTCACGCGTTCGAGCACGCGCTGCGTGAACGCATCCTTGATCGAACGGTGCACGAACACGCGCGTGCCGTTCGTGCAGACCTGGCCCGAGCTGAAGAAGTTGGCGGTGACCGCGATGTCGGCCGCGCGGTCGAGGTCCGCATCGTCGAACACGATCAGCGGCGACTTGCCGCCGAGCTCCATCGTCACTTCCTTCAGCGACGACGCGCCGGCCAGCGACATCACCTTCTTGCCGGTCTCGACGCCGCCCGTGAACGACACCTTCGCGATGTCCGGGTGGCCCGTCAGCAGCGCGCCGACCGAGCCGTCGCCCTGCACGACGTTGAACACGCCGGCCGGCACGCCGGCTTCCGTATAGATTTCCGCGAGCTTGAGCGCGGTGAGCGGCGTGACTTCGCTCGGCTTGAACACCATCGCGTTGCCTGCGGCGAGCGCGGGTGCCGTCTTCCAGCATGCGATCTGGATCGGGTAGTTCCATGCGCCGATGCCCGCGCACACGCCGAGCGGCTCGCGGCGCGTATAGACGAACGACTCGGCGCGCAGCGGCACCTGCAGCCCTTCGATCGCGGTCGCGAGGCCCGCGTAGTACTCGATCACGTCCGCGCCGGTGACGATGTCGACTGCGAGCGTCTCGCCGATCGGCTTGCCCGTGTCGCGCGTTTCCAGTGCGGCGAGTTCGTCGTTGCGCTCGCGCAGCAGGTCGACGGCGCGGCGCAGGATGCGCGAGCGCTGCATCGCGGTCATCGCGGCCCATTCACGCTGGCCTTCCTGCGCGGACGCGACCGCGCGGTCGACGTCGGCGGCGCTCGCCTGCTGCACTTGCGCCAGCAGTTCGCCGGTGGCGGGATCGAAGGTGTCGAAAGTCTTGCCGCTCGTGGCGTCGACGTAACCGCCGCCGATGTAGAGGCGCTGCAAACCGTATACGGACATGAGGATCTCCTAGAGGGCGACTGCGTGGCGCGTCAGGCGGACGCGAGCAGCAGGTCGATGTAATCGTGGGTGAGCTTCAATGCAGCCCGGGTGTCGATCGGGCCGCCGGCGAGCGCGCCGCGCAGCCACAGGCCGTCGATCAGTGCGGCGAGGCCGCTGGCGGCTTCGCGCGCCTTCGCTCGGGGCAGCGCCTTCGCGAATTCCGCGCACAGGTTCGAATGGAGGCGCCGCGTGTTGACGTGCTGCAGGCGCTTGAGCATCGGGTCGTGCATGCTCTGCGACCAGAACGCGAGCCACGTCTTCATCACGGGCGCGCTGACCTGCGTGTCGTCGAAGTTTGCGGCGGCGATTGCACGCAGCCGCGAACGCGGGTCCTTGCGCGTACCGCCGCGGCGGCGCGTGGTGGCCGACCACAGATCGCGCAGCACATGCCGCATCGTCGCTTCGAGCAGGCCGTCCTTGTCGCCGAAGTAGTGGCTGACGATGCCCGTCGAGATGTTCGCGCGTTGCGCGACCGAGGCGAGCGTCGTGCCGGGCAGGCCCGCCTCGTCGATCGAGCGCAGCGTGGCGTCGATCAACTGTGCGCGGCGAATCTCCCGCATTCCGACTTTCGGCATCGCGACTCCCTTCGCCCGGACGGGCCGTCCATGGAAGTCGAGAGCTTAGCGGTTTTTTATTGATCGTTCAATCAACAAAAAATCGGGGTCTGACGGAGAAGGCGGGTGTCCGGCGGTGAGCGCGGCCCCCGCTCGCGCGTTGTGCAGTTGCGGAAAAATAATTGAAAGATGATTAAAAAAGCTGGAGTTTGTTTAAAACGCATTCTGAAGCGAGCGATCAATAGGGTTAATCATTGCGGGTGCCGAAGCGATTACGGAATGAAAGATTATTGAGCTATGTGATATTCGATGAAACAGGGAAGTCGGCCGGCGAAGCGGTGTCACGATTCATTCATGAAAATCCGTTTTAAATAATCGAATTAAACGAAGTAAGGTATTGATTTTAAATGGATGCGGGTCTGTTAGGCGGATGTGAGCCACCGCTCCGCAAACGATTGCGTTCGCCCTCGAAAGCATTCCGCTTACCATAAAAAATGCGGGAATAATTTGAATCTGCCGAATTTCCTAACAGAGTAGAGGGTATCGTTGGAATGACTTGAGTCAGTAATATTGTCCGTATTAGTATGGCGCCGCACTACGAGGAATGAATCGATGCCGCCGGTATTGCCGCGGTGCATTGGCCAATCGCGCGATTCGGATTGCGCGCAAACAACCGGCGCAGTCATTGCGCACCTGCAGCATGCCGCGACGTCGAGACGCCGCATCCACCGGAGAACGACGATGCTGACCGAAAAACACGTGGTCCCGCTGCCGAATGGTCTGAAGGTCTACGTCGAACGGAACGTGTTCGACCCGGCGTTCGACACGGCGATGCTCGTCAACGGCGCGCTCGCGACGACCGCGTCGTTCGGGCAGACCGTCCAGTATCTCGGCGAGCGGATCAACACGATCTGCTTCGACCTGCCGTATGCGGGGCAGTCGCGTCAGCACAACCCGGGCTGCTTCATCCTGACGAAGGACGACGAAGCCGCGATCCTGCAGCATCTGGTCGAACGGTTCGCGCCGTCGTACCTCGTGTCGGTGTCGTGGGGCGGCGTCGCGTCGCTGTTCGCGCTCGCGCGCGGCTGCCCGAGCGTGCGGCGCGCGGCGATCTGCTCGTTCTCGCCGTTCCTGAACGATGCGATGGTCGACTACGTGACGCGCGCCCGCGACCACATCGCGGCCGGCGAGAACCTGAAGGCCGCGCAGCTGCTGAACGATACCGTCGGCCGCTACCTGCCGCGCATCATGAAGCTGTACAACTACCGCTATCTCACGCGCCTGCCGCGCGACGAGCAGGACCAGGTTGCGTTTCACGTCGACCAGATCCTGTCGCTGCAGCCCGAGCGCTACTTCAGCGAGTTCTCGAACATCGGCTGCGAGCTGCTGTTCCTGAACGGCGAGCGCGACGAATACACGACGCCCGCCGACGTGCGCCAGCTCGGCGCGCACGTGCCGCGCGCGCGGTTCGCGACGGTGCCGGACGCCGGCCATTTCCTCGACATCGAAGGCCGCGCGCAGCGCGAATACACGCGCTCGGCGCTGCTCGACTTTTTCTGCGGCGGGTCGTCGCTGGCCGCCGGCATCGCGCTCGCCGCCGCGCAGGTGTGCGTGCCCGCACCGATGCACGCGCTGTCGTCGTGACACCGCACACCGGGCGGCCGGTACGCCCGTCGCAATCGAATTCCCATCCCAACGAGGCAGGCCAGCCGTGAATATCGTTCAGACCATCGCCATCGTCGTTCCGTGGGCCGCGTGGCTCGCCTACTGGATCGCCACCTCGCAAGGCGCGAAGACGACCGTGCGCAAGGAAGCGTCGCGCTCGCGCACGCTGCAGTCGATTCCGCTGATCGTCGGCGGCGCGCTGATCATCCTGCCCGATCCGTCGTGGCAGGCGCTCGTGCCCGACTGGCAGCGTTTCGGCCTGCAGGCGCAGGGCGGGCTCGCGGTGCTGGTGGCCGGCCTGCTGTTCTCGGTGTGGGCGCGGCTGCATCTCGGCACGAACTGGAGTGTGTCGGTCACGCTGAAGGAAGACCATGAACTCGTCCGCACCGGGCCGTATGGGCTCGTGCGTCACCCGATCTATACGGGCTGCCTGATCGCGCTCGTCGGCGCCGCGCTGATCGGCGGCGAATGGCGCGGCGCGATCGGCGTGCTGCTCGTGTTCGCGTCGCTCGCGTACAAGGTGCGCGTCGAGGAGAGCTGGCTGACCGGGTATTTCGGGCCGGCGTACACGCAGTACCGCCGCGAGGTCGCGGCGCTGATTCCCGGCTTCTACTGACACCCGCGAGGCGCGCGATGGCGAAGATGATCGTGACCGCGATCGGTTCGGCGGGCGACGTGCATCCGCTGCTCGGCGTCGCGCGCACGCTCGCGGCGCGCGGTCACGACGTCGTGTTCTGCACGCACGCGCCGTTCGAGGCGGTCGTGCGCCGTTGCGGGTTCGCGTTCGTGCCGATCGGCACTGCGGCCGAATACGAGGCCGCGATGGCGAACCCCGCGCTGTGGGATTCGCGCACGTCGTTTCGCACGCTGTGGCAGGTGATCGCGCCGACGCTGCGCCCGCATTACGACGCGCTGCGCGCGCTGACCGATGACGATACGGTGCTCGTCGGCACGCTGTGGGCGTTCTCCGCGCGCTTCATGCAGGAATTGCACGGCACGCCGTACGTGTCGGTGCAGGTGTCGCCGTCGACGCTGCTGTCCGCGCATGCGCCGCCGACCCACCCGCGCCTGACGATTCCCGCGCGCTGGCCGTTGCCGGTGAAGGCGGCGCTGATGACGCTGATCGAGCGGCAGGTGCTCGATCGCACCTGCGGCCCCGCACTCAACGCGGTGCGCCGCGCGCTCGGGCTCGCGCCGGCGCGGCGCGTGCTGGGCCGCTGGCTGCATTCGACCGACGGCGTGCTGTGCCTGTTTCCCGGCGCAGGTGCCACCTTGCTGCCACCTGCTGCTAAGGCTGGGGGCCCCAAACGACGGCCTCGAAAAGCCGTTATAGTAGCAGGTTTGGTTCCCTCCATTTTCGCCAGGTTCATGGAACAGA